>JACPIQ010000114.1 GCA_016188005.1 Candidatus Rokuibacteriota bacterium
CAGGAACAGGGCGAGCCACGTGAGACGTCTCATGAGTCCCTCCTTGGGAGTGCTGACGAGGTGTTGATCAGGGTCGAGAGGAGCTGCGCGATCCGCCGGAGCGGCTCGCGCAGCTTGTCGGCCTCGGACGCCGAGGTGGTCTTCACATAGCCCTCCGCCTCGTCGAAGGCGAGCCGGACGGCCGTCGAGCTCTTGTTGTCCCGCGAGGAGACGGCGAAGTCCACGAGGTTGTAGTAGCGCCACATCGCCTCGAGGAAGCGCTGGCCCGTGGCCGCGCGCGCCTCACGCGAGAGCGTGCCGCCGGCGAGCTGGCGATCGGCCTCGAGCGCCAGCTCGCGCGCGAGGGCGGCGAAGAAGATCATGAGGCGGCGCTCGACCTCCAGCCCGTCTTTGGACTGCAGGGCGGCGCGGGTCCCGCTTTCCAGCCCGGCGGGCAGCGTCCCCGCCTTCTCACGCATGGCGGCCCTGAGCGCGCCCTCCTCGAAGAGGCGCAGCGCCACGTCGAACTTCCTGGCCTGCAGCGAGAACTTGATCTGCTTGAAATTGGTCGTGATCCCGTTGTCGCGCGGCGCGTAGGCGCCCACGTGGTGAGCGGAGGCGGGGGACGCCAGGGTCAGGAGCAAGGCGAGGGCGGCGAGGGCGCTCATCGGCGGACGAGCCTGAGGGCGACGACACCGGCGAGCCACCAGAGCGCCACGATGGTGGCACCACCGAACGGGATCCAGACGACCCACTCCGCGATCGCCTTTCCTCTCTCCAGCCCGACGTACGGGATGAGTGCCGCCCACAACAGGTAGCCGAGAGGGTAGCACGCTCCGCCCACCGTGAGAAGGCTGATAATCAGGGGCCGCGCCGGCGCCGTGCGCACGAGCGTGGCCGCCACCGTGCTGGTGGCGATGATGACCAGGCCCATGCCCTCCGCGTGCATGTGGAAGAGACGCAGGCCCGCGTCGAATTTCACGAGGGCCTCGTCGAGGATGCGCTCGTCGACGTCGCGCACGCCCACCAGGCCGTGCACGGCGGGATGCGTGAGCATCGTGCCGCGCGCCCAGCGCGTGATCTCGATCTTGAAGCGCGACATCGACGCGCCGCCCACTTCGGCGCATACGATGAGCACGACGGCGACGAGCAGGACCCAGACAGGCGGCAGGCGCCACGTGGTCTCGGGGGTCATGGGCGCGGAGCCACGTCCGCTCGCGCCGGCGCCGCGTGACGGCTGCGCACGGCGAGGCACACGGCGAGAGCGATCAATCCGGCGATGGCGGCGCCGCCGAGCGGGGTGAGGACCCAGCGCTCGGCGAGCTCGATGCCGGCGTCACGGCCGAGTTCGAGCGCGCCCGCGCCGTAGACGAGGTAGCCGATCGGGAAGAGGCCGCCCGCGGTGAGAAGCACGTAGAGGGCCGCGCGCGCCCGGCGCCACGGCACCGCGCTCGCCACCAGCGTGCTCGTGAAGAAGAGGATGAGACCGAGGCCTTCCGCGTGGAGGTGGAAGAAGGACAGACCGGTTTCGGCGCTGTACACCGCGCGGGCGCGCACCTCGTCGTCGTACTCCGCGGAGCCCGAGAGCCCGTGCGCCGGCGCGTTCGCGTTGACGCGCGCCGTGGCGTAGCGGGCGATCGAGGGCCGGAGCTGCGACATGGCGGCGCCGCCCGTCTCGCCGAGGGCCAGCACGAGGACGGCGATGAGGACGATGGCGAGTGGCGGACGTCTGAGCGCGATCGCGTTCCCTCCGGGGGCTGAAGTGGCGGGATGGTAGCACCGCGCTGCCGATTTGTCATTACGCGCCGCCTGTGGCAACATTGGCCGGCCGATGAGAAAGATGGGAGACCCCATGACCGCAGACGCGTGGAGCGGGGCGATCGATCGCATGCTGGGCCGCATCCAGGACACGGCGGCCCGCGTGAAGGACGGCTTTCCCCACTGGGCCGATCCGGAGACGGGGCAGTGGACCACCACGCCCGAAGGCGACTGGACGGGCGGCTTCTGGATCGGCCAGCTGTGGCTGGCCGCCGCGGCGACGGGCGATGCGCGGTACCGGTCGTGGGCGGCGCCCTTCGCCGAGCGCCTGCGCGCGCGCATCGACGCGCAGACGGTGTTCAAAGCGAACCGCTGCGAGTTCATCGTGGGCAGCTACTACCTCTTCGAGAGCCTGCTCGGCCTCGCGGGCCGCATCGACCCCTTGCGCGTGTGACGGCGGTGCCCGGCGGCGACCGTCGGCGGGGCGAGCAGGCTCTGCACTCCGCCCACGCCGCGCATCATCCCGATAGGCAGAAGCGGTGCCGGAACCCCGTGATTGCGGCCATCGGCGGGTATACCATGGGGGCCGGCCTCGAGCTGAGGGAGGGAGCGCCGTGGCGCACTCGTTCGGTCTGATCCTCGCCAACCGCGCCGTCGTCCTCGGCGCCGTCAAGGTATCCGACCTCCTCGCGCTGTCGGCGGAGGCCGAGCGCGCGGGCGTCTTCGACGCCGTCTGGGTGGGCGACAGCCTGCTCGCCAAGCCGCGGCTCGAATCGGTGACGCTCCTCTCGGCGCTGGCCGCCGCGACGTCGACCGTGCGACTCGGCGTCGGGTGCATGGCGACGTTCGTCCACCGGCACCCGGTGATGCTCGCCCATCAGTGGGCGAGCCTCGACGTGCTCTCGAACGGCCGGGCATGGCTCGCCGCGTGCCTCGGCGGGCCGAGCGAGGCCAACGCCGCTCAGGCGGCCGAGCACGCGGTCATGGGGGTGGCCTCCGCCGAGCGGGTGGGGCGGCTCGAGGAGGGCATCGTCGTGCTCCGGAAGCTCTTCCACGAGAAGAACGTGACCCACGAGGGCCGCTTCTACCGCTTTGCCGGCGTCACGCTGGAGCCCAGGCCCCTGCAGGATCCCTGCCCGATCTGGATCGCCTCGAACCCGACCGGCCTCACGTGGAAGGGCGGTGCCTCCGCCTCCGAGGCCGTGATCGAGCGATCGTTCCGCCGGGTTGCGCGCCACGCCGACGGCTGGATGACGAACAAGGTGTCGCCGCGGGAGTTCCGCGCCCAGTTCGCGCGCATCCAGGCCATGGCGCGCGAGGAGGGGCGCGACCCGGCGAAGCTCGGGAGCGCGCTCTACCACAACCTTCACATCAACGAGGACCGCCAGCAGGCGCTCGAGGAGTCGAAGAAGTTCCTCGACACGTACTACACGGCGAACTTCAGCGCGAAGTTCGTCGAGCAGTGGACGGTGGCGGGCAGCCCCCGGCAGTGCATCGAGGGGCTCCGCGCCTACTTCGACGCGGGGCTCGGCCACATGGCTCTGCGCCTGAGCTCCTGGGACCAGGCGGGGCAGTTCACGCGCTTCCTCCACGAGGTGGCGCCGGCGTTCGGGGGGCCCTAGAACATGCTCACGGCCATCGACCACCTGATCATCGCCGTCCCCGACCTCGAGGCGGCGGTGAAGAGCTACCAGGGCCTCGGGTTCGCCGTGATGCCGGGCGGCCGCCACACGGGCATCGGCACCTACAACGCGCTGATCGCGTTCCAGGACACCGCCTACCTCGAGCTCATCGCCTTCTACGAGCCGCGCCCCGACCACCGGTGGTGGGCGCCGCTCCAGCAGGGCGGCGGGCTCGTGGACTTCTGCCTGCAGACCGACGACCTCGCGGGCGACGCCGCCGCGCTCCGGCGCGCGGGGATCGACATGGGCGAGCCGGAGCACCGGGACCGCAAGCGCCCCGACGGGTTCGAGGTGCGGTGGACCTTCGCCCTCGCGCGCGGGGCCCACCGGGGCGTCGCGCCGTTCGTCATCACGGATCGGACGCCGCGCGACGAGCGCGTGCCGCGCGAGCGTCGCCACCCGAACGGCGTGACGGGCATCGGCACGGTCGTCGCCGCCGTGGACGACATCGCCCGGGTGCGCGGCTGGTACAGCGCGGTACTCGGGCAGCCCGGCGAGGACATCCGGCGGCCGGATCTCGACGCCGCGGGCGTCCGCTTCGTGATCGGGCCGCACGCGTTCGAGTTCCTGGCGCCGGCCGGGCCGGGGGGGCCGCTCGCGGCCTGGCTCCGGACGCGCGGCGCCTCGCCCTACGCGGCCACGCTCACGACGAGCGGCGGGCCCGTGGGACCATTGGACGAAGCCAACACCTTCGGCGCGCGGCTCTCGCTCCGCGTCTGAGGGACCCGGAAAGGAGCGGCGAATGAAGCGCATCGCGTGTCTCGCTGTCATGTTCGCGCTGCTGATCCCGCCGGCAACGACCGTGGCCCAGCAGCCCGTGACGCTCGCCTTCTCGACGCTCGACACCGGCAGCGCCTGGTACGTGTACGGCGCGACGATGGCCGAGATGCTCAGGAAGACGCTGCCCGCCGGCTCGAACATCGACGTGAAGCCGCGGGCCGGCGGCGTCGGCAACCCGCGCCTGGTGGCCAAGAACGAGACGCCGCTCGGCTTGAGCTTCACCGTGACCAACCGGTGGGCCTACGAGGGCAAGGAGGCCTACGACACGAAGCTCGACACCCTGCGCGCCCTCGTCGGCGGGCTGGACACCTACTACCTCGTGGCGGTCGTCCCGAAGAAGGTCGGCATCGCCACCGTGAAGGACATCAAGGACAAGAAGCTCGCGGTCAAGGGCACGACGCAGCCGGTGGGCTCGCTCGGCGAGTTCGCCGCGCGGCAGCTCATGCGCTCCGCGGGCATGAGCTACGCGGACGTCAAGGCCTGGGGCGGCTCGATGCAGCACGCCGGCTACAACGTCATCGTGGACGCCGTCAAGGACGGGCGCGCCGATATGCTCATCGCGGTCGTCACGCCCAAGCACCCGTCGGTGACCGAGATCGCGAACGCGGTGGACGTGAAGTTCCTCGGCCTGGACGCCGAGACGATGAAAGCACTGGCGCCGCTCGGCTACGTGCCGGCCACGATGCCGGCGAACACGTTCAAGGGGCAGACGGAGCCCGTGCAGACCGTCGGCTTCCCGACGGTCCTCATCACCAACACGACCCTGCCGGAGCCCGTCGCGTACACGATCACCAAGACGATCCTCGAGAACAAGGACGCCCTCGTGCGGGGCCACGCCGGCCTCGCCGAGTTCGACCCGAAGACGGCGTGGCAGCCGGAGAAGGTGGGCCTCCCCCTCCACGCGGGCGCGGAGCGCGCGTACCGCGAGAAGGGCTGGATGAAGTAGTTGGGGTCGCCCCGCGTCTGGCTGGCCGCGGCCTGGTCGCTGTTCCAGCTCTACACGGCCTACGCGGGGCTCTTCGACCTCCTCATCCAGCTCCCGGTCCACGTCGCCTTCGCGGTCGCGCTCGGCTTCCTGCCCGACCCGATCCCCCAGTCGGCGACCCAGGCCGCCGCGCTGGGCGGGCGCCGGCCGCGCCGCCGGCTCGACGGGCTCTGCGCCCTGTTGACGGCCGCCTGCGTGGCGTACTACCTCTGGCACCACCAGCGGCTCGTCACGCGCATGGCGATGGTCGACGACCTGCCGCCGAGCGACGTCGCCGTCGGCGTCCTGTTCGTGCTCCTGCTGCTCGAGGCCACGCGGCGCCACATCGGCCTGGCGCTCCCGGCGCTGGCCCTCGCGTTCGTCGCCTACGCCTTCGTGGGGCCGTGGCTGCCCGGCTTCCTCTCTCACGGCGGCGAGACAGCCCTCGCCCTCGTGGACGCGCAGATGTTCACGACGGGCGGCGTCTTCGGCATCCCCACGCTCGTCTCGGCGACGTTCATCTACCTCTTCGTCCTCTTCGGCGGCGTGATGTCGCACGGCGGGCTCCTCCGCTTCTTCACCGACGCAGCGCTCGCCGTCGCCGGGCATACGCGGGGTGGCGCGGGCAAGGTCGCGGTGATCTCGAGCGGGCTCTTCGGCACCGTCAACGGCAGCGCCATCGCCAACGCCGTCACGACGGGCGCGTTCACGATCCCGCTGATGATCCGCGCGGGCTACCGGCCGAGCTTCGCCGCGGGCGTCGAGGCGACGGCCTCGATGGGCGGCCAGCTCATCCCGCCTGTCATGGGCGCCGCGGCGTTCATCATGGCCGAGACCCTCGGCGTGTCGTACGGCACGGTCGCCCTGGCGGCCGCGATCCCCGGCGTCCTCTACTTCGTCTCGGTCGGCGTGATGGTGCACTTCGAGGCCGCGCGCCAGGGGCTGCCGGTGCTGCCGCGCGCCGAGCTGCCGCGCCTCGGCGCCGTCCTCACGCGCGACCTCCACCTGCTCGCCGGCCCCGCGCTCCTCGTCTGGTTCCTCGTCGAGGGGCGCTCGCCGCTGTTCGCGGGGTTCTGGGCGCTGGTCACCGCGCTCGCCGCGAGCCAGGTCCGGCGCGACACCCGGATCGGCCTGCGGCGGGCGGCCGCCGTCCTGGTCCAGGGCGCGCAGAGCGCCTTGCCGGTCGCCCTCGCCTGCGCCACCGTCGGCGTCGTCGTCGGCGTCGTGTCGGCGACGGGCCTCGGGCTCAAGCTCGCGAGCGGGATCGTCGGGCTGGCGCAGGGGAGCATGCTCCTCACGCTGCTTCTCACGATGGTGGCCGCCCTCGTGCTCGGCACGGGGCTGCCGACCTCGGCGACCTACATCATCACGTCCATCATGGCGGCGCCGGCGCTCGTCCAGCTCGGGGTCCCGAAGCTCGTCGCACACATGTTCGTGTTCTACTTCGGCATCCTCGCCGACCTGACGCCGCCCACGGCGATCTCGACCTACGCGACGTCGTCCATCGCCGGGTCGGACGTCTGGAAGACGCAGTGGACGGCCATGGCGCTGGCGCTCTCCGGGTTCATCATCCCGTTCAGCTTCGCGTACGACCCGGCGCTGATGATGCTGGGCGCGAGCGTGCCCCACATGGTCCTGCGCACGGCGGCGGCGGCGCTCGGGATCGTGATGCTCGGCGCCGGCCTCATCGGCTACCTCCGGGGGCCGACCCGGCTCTGGGAACGCTCGCTGCTCCTCGCGGGCGCCGTGCTGCTGATCTTCCCGGGAGCGCTCGGTGACGTGGTCGGCGCGGCCTGTCTCCTGGTGGTGTCCGCGTCCCAGCGGACACGGCGGGTCCGCGTGCCCGTGCGCGGGTGACCGGGACGCCGTCCCCCGAACCCCATGTCAGGAAGGCTGGATCCTGCACGCGCTGAGCCGGTGGTCGCTCCGGTGACTTCCGATCGGGCCCCGCTGCCTCGCCTGGCGTGGATCGTCTGGGGGATCCCGGCCTTCCTCTTCCTGCTCGCCTTCGTCCACCGCGTGGCCCCGGGCGTCATGGCGAAGGACCTGATGCAGGCCTTCGACGCCTCGGGCGCCATCGTGGGCCTCCTCTCGGCCACCTACTTCTACGCGTATGCGGGCTTCATGGTGCCCGCGGGCCTGCTCCTCGACGCCTACGGTGTCCGGCTCGTCATGACGGCAGGCGGCGCCGTCATGGGGCTGGGGGCCATCGCCATGGCCGCGGCGCCCGGCACGGGCGCGCTCTTCACCGGGCGCTTCCTCGTGGGGCTCGGCGCCACGGTGACCTTCATCGGCGCGCTCAAGATCGCGGCGACCTGGTTCCCGCCCTCGTACTTCGGCACGCTGTCGGCGGTGACGGCCGCGGTGGGCGTCCTCGGCGCCCTCGCGGGCACGCTCCCGCTGGCAGCGCTCATCGGGCTGGCCGGCTGGCGGGGCTCGTTCTGGATCATCGGGCTCCTGACGATTGCCGGCGTCGCATGCTGCCTGCTCATCGTGAGAGACCACCCACCCGGGCACGCCGGGGCCGATGCGCCCGTCCCCGGGCTCCGCGCCGTGATGGGCGGGATGGGCCAGGTCCTCGGCAACCCGCATACCTGGCCGCCCTTCCTCGCCTTCTTCTTCCTCTACTCGGCCACCGGCAACCTGATGCTCTGGGCCGTGCCCTACCTGAAGGACGTGTACGGGATGTCGACCACGCAGGCGGCGCTCCACTTCTCGGCCACCGCGGTGGCCCTGCTCGTCTCGGGCCCGCTGACGGGCTACCTGTCCGATCAGGTGCTGAAGCGGCGGAAGCTCCCCTACACCGTGCTCACCGCCTCCTACCTGGCGCTCTGGCTGCTCATGGTGGTGACGCTGGGCGCGCTCCCACTCTGGGCCGTCCCCGTCCTCTTCTTTGCGCTCGGCATGACCAACGGCGCCTTCGTGCTCACCTGGCCCCTCGGGCGCGAGGTCAATCCGCCGGCGCTGGCCGGCATCGCCGTCGCCGTGACCAACCTGGGCGGCTTCCTCGGCGCGGCGCTCACCCAGGGCCCGGTGGGCGCGGTGCTCGATGCGGGCTGGGCCGGTGCCATGGCCGGCGGGGCCCGCGTCTACCCGCTGTCGGCCTATCGCGGCGCCTTCGGCGTCTGCGCCGGCTTCGTCCTGCTCTCCATGCTCATGACGCTCTTCCTCAAGGAAACGCGAGGCCTCAACATCTATCACCAGCTCAGGGGGCGCTCCGCGCCGGCCGCCGGGTCGGCGCCGGGACCGTGACCCCGGGCGATCGGGAGACGCCGCTCGTGACGTACAACACCTCCTCCAGCCCGTCCATCGACCCCGCGCGCATGCAGCAGCGGCACCGCGGCACGCTCACCGATCTGCTCGGCGTTCGTTTCGTCGAGGGCAGCCGCGAGCGCATCGTGGCCGAGGTAACCGTCAGGAAGGACCTGCTGACCTCCGGGGGGCGCCTCCACGGCGGCACGCTGATGGCGCTGGCCGACATCGTGGGCGCGACCGGCGCCGCCGAGAACCTCCCGCCGGGGACGTGGACGACGACGCTCGAGTCGAAGACCAACTTCTTCGCGGCGGTGGGCAGCGGCACGATCCGCGCCGAGGCAACGCCACTGCATCGCGGCAGCCAGACCATGGTCTGGCAGACGCGGATCACTGACGAGTCCGGCCGGCTTCTCTCGATGACCGTCCAGACCCAGATGGTGCTGCAGAGGCGTCAAGCCGAAGGTGACTCTCCTGCTCCTCGGTCAGGAGCGCCAGGCGGCGTGCCCTGACGATGGCGGTGCATCGCTGATGGCCGGCACCCGCCCGGCGGTCCTCGGCCACGGCGGCGGGCAGCGTCTCGTCGAGGAAGTGCCCGAGGCCGCGGAAGAGGCGGCGCCTCACCTCGCCGTAGCCCTTCACCACGCTGGCCATCTCCGCCACCTCGAGGGCCAGGCCGCAGTCCAGCGCCGCAGCCTCCCGCACCGCCCGTTCCCAGCGGTCCATGAGCGCGGCCTCGCGCTCGTAACGCAGCGACTGCGGCCGCAGGGCACGCAGTCGGCCGAGCAGCCACACCCGCAGGAAGCCCAGCACGGTGGTGGTCCTCACGTGCTGGGCGAGGCTCGGTCGGCCCCGGGGCCAGCGGCGCTCGGCCCAGCGCGCGACGGGACGAGCCAGGGCCGCGGGGAGAATCCCGTAGATCTCGTCGAGGTCCGGCTTGAGGTAGTCGGTGACGACCAGCGTCGATCCCTCCTTCGCCGCGTTCTCCCGGCCGATGCGCTCGAAGCGCCCTCGCCGGGTCTTGAGGTCCGCCACCCGGATGGCGTCCTCATAGGTCATCCACACGGCGAGCCGGCGGGCGAAGGCCCGAGTCAGCCGGCCCTCGGGGTCCACGGCATGGATGGCCCGCACTCGCTCCAGGAAGCGCTCCGCGTAGCGGGCGTCCTGGTAGTCGACGAGCCGCGCGAGGGCCTCTCCCAGTGTCTCGTGGAGATGCTCCGGGAACTCCCTCTCGGCGCGGGCAGCGAGCGCCAGGAAGTCGCGGCCCCTCCGGCCCAGCGCCGCCGCGCGCTCGCCCCTGAGAGCCGTCCACGGGCGCCGGGGGCGAGGCGGCCCGGCGGTCTCCACGCCCAGCTCCACGAGCTCCCGGCCGGCCTTGAAGCCCGCCAGATTCCGCTCCACGGCCACGCCACCCTCCCCGATGGCCGCCTCGAAGGCGCTCCCTGGAAGCGGCAGCACCCGGGTCGCGGACAGGGCGCCCAGGATCACGGCGTTGACCTCGCTCTGAGCCCGGCGGGCCGCCGCCCGCGCGTCGAAGGTGACGGCCTGGCGGGTGAGGGCCCGCGCGGCCTCCCGGATGCGGGCGGCGGGGAAGACGCCATCGCCGGGGACGCTCTTCTCTCCGATCGCGTAGAGGCGATGGGTGCTGGCGATGAGCAGCGTCCGTTCCGGTGAGGCGTAGTCCAGCTCGAGGGTGCGTCCAGCCTCGAGCCACTCCGAGGCGATGATCACGTCCACATCCCCCGGGGTCGGGTAGAGCGAGAAGACCAGGTCGGGCGCGCCGGCCTCGCGCGGCTGCGGTGCGATCTCGATGTAATAGGTCGTGGCCCCCGTGCGCTGGGCCACACCCGGGATGGAGGTCGACTGCACGGCATGGCCGGCCTGGTCCGCGGCCGCGACGATCCACTCGGTGAGGACGCCCCCGCCCTGCCCGCCGAGGGCGGCGATGAGGATGGACAGGGGACGGCGAGGATCGCGCGGCATCAGGCCGCTTGCAGCCACCCGATCACCCGGCGCCGCATCGCCCAGAGCGCCCGCTCCCACGGTCCCGGGTTGTGGACCACACGCACCTCGTAGAAGGACGGGCAGAGGGCCGCCGCGTGGGCCACCTCGCCACAGAGCCCACAGCCCACGCAGCTCTGCTCCACGTGGGCGACCGGATCGTCCCGGAGCGGATCGGCGCTCTCGCCGAGGGTCAGTGACGGGCAGCCGTTGAGCCTCGTGCAGGACTTGTCGCCGGTGCAGACGTCGGGATCCACGCCGAAGCGCGGCGTCTCCACGCGCGCGCCCGCCCTGAGCTGCGCCTCCGTCTGCGGCCTGGTACGGCGCTGGCGCTCGAGCTGGCACTCGGCCCTGGCGATGATCACCTTGAGCCCGCCGGCCGCCGTGGTCATGGCCTCCCTGAGCGTCGCCAGCGTCGCTCCCACCTTGTACGGGTTCACCACCCGGAGCCAGGAGACGCCGAGGCTCCGGATGGTGTCGGCGATGGACATCCTGACCTCGTCCCCCCGCGGGTTCTTCCCCGTCGAGGGATTGGCCTGCTGGCCCGTCGCCGAGGTATAGAAGTTCTCCAGGATGACCAGCACCGAGTCCTGCTTGTTGTAGACGGCATTGGCGACACCCGCGGTGAGGCCCGAGTGCCAGAAGCCGCCGTCACCCAGGATGGAGACGACGCGCTTGCCGAAGGCGGGGGCCACGGCGCTGGACGAGGCCAGGCCCATCCCGTAGCCGAGGATGGTATTGCCCATGTTGAAGGGGGGCAGCGTCGCGAAGGCGTGGCAGCCGATGTCTGCCGCGACGTGGGTGTCCCCCAGCTCACGCTGGGCGAGCTTGAGCGCGCTGAAGACGGGGCGCTCCGGACAGCCCGTGCAGAAGGCCGGCGGCCGCTTCGGCAAGGGCGCGCCCAGGATCTCCCGGCCGCGCCCCGCGTGGGCCGTCAGGGCCCCGCGCCGCCGCGCGGCCTCCTCGCCGAGGAAGCGCGCCAGCGCCGCCAGGACCACCTCGGGGACATACTCCCCCTGGACGGCCACGGTCTCCTTGCCGTGGAGGCGGACGCCGAGGCCACGCTCGTAGGCCAGCGCCTTCAGCTCCTGCTCGACGAAGGCGGGCATGCCCTCCTCGAGCACGAGCACGCGCTCCTTGCCTGCGAGGAAGGCGAGCACCTGCTCCGGGACCAGCGGGTGGACGACGTTGAGCACGAGGATCGGGATCTGGCTCCGTCCGGTCTCGTCGGCCTGGCCCAGGAGCGCCAGGGCGCGCAGCGCCGTGGGGGTGAGCCCGCCCTGGACGATGATGCCGAGCCGCCCCTCCCTGCCGGGAAGCAGCTCGTTGAGCCCGTGCTCGACGATGTAGCGCCGCGCGGCGGGCAAGCGCCGCTCGTGCTTCTGCGCCTCCTGCAGGTAGGTGGACGGCGGATGGCTGATCCGGGCGTAGTCGAACGACGGCCGGGCGAGGCGATCCCGCATGCTGATGGCGGGCCGCCGGTTGTCCTTGCAGACCATGCGGCCGCGCATGTGCGCCGTGCGAATCCTGACGCTCAGCACCACCGGCAGGCTGGCGGCCTCGGACAGGCCGAAGCTCTCCTCGACCATGTGGGCCAGGGTCTGCAGCGCCGGTCGAGGGTCCAGCAGGCAGAGCGAGGACTTCAGCGCGAAGGCGTGGGTCCGCTCCTGGATGATGCTGGCGCCGGCGCCATAGTCGTCCCCCACCACGACCAGGGCGCCGCCGAGGACGCCGGCCGACGCGAGGTTGGACAGCGCGTCAGCGGCCACGTTGGTGCCCACGATGGACTTCCACGTCACGGCGCCGCGCATGGGGTAGTTGATGGAGGCGCCGAGGAGCGCGGCGGCGGCGGCCTCGCTGGCCGAGGCGTCGAGGTACACGCCCATGGGCTCGAGCAGCACTTCGTTGGCCTCCGCGAGGACATCGAGCAGGTGAGACACCGGCGCCCCGGGGTAGCCGCCCACGTAGGAGACGCCCGACTGCAGCAGCCCCTTCGTGATGGCGAGGATGCCCTCGCCGCGGAGGATCGCTCCCTCCCCGAGCGCCAGCTGCTTGACTTCGGCCGCGAAGGACCGTTCCATAGGATTCTCTTTGTACCACAGCCCCCAAGCGCCGGGAGGGGACGAGCATGGCGCACATGACAACGCCGCACATGGACGACATCAGCGAGCGCCCGCTCGAGTTTCTTGCCGGCGCCGGCGCCTGACGGAACGCGGGCCCGGGCGCTGATCGAGGCCCTCGCCGCCGTCGCGCCGCGTTCCTCTCCGGACGATCGGGCGGAGAAGCGGCGCCTGCTGGATAGCCTCGCGGGCCGCCGCATCGGTCACCCGGCGGTGCTGCTGCGCTTCCACGAGACGCTCTGCCTGCTCCAGGCCTACCCTGACGACCGGGAGATCCTGACCCGCGTGGACAGCGCGCTGAGCACCTTTCCCGACCGCGTGCAGCAGCTCGGCGGGGGAGCCCGGGCACGGCTCCGTGAGTCGGGGATCGTGGGCACGAGCCTCGAGTATCCCTTTGGCCTGCCGATGGCGCGCTGGCTCGCCGCGCGGCACCCGAGAGAGGTCGAGGTGGCCTGGGCCAGCTTCGTCGAGGACGAGCGGCTGGAGGACGTCCTCACGCTCCTCGTCGCCCGGGCCGAGGAGGATGCCTTCACCGAGGGGGGCCTCGGCTGGCGCCAGTGGATCCGCGCGGCCAAGGGCGGCCGCCGCGTCAGCGACCTCCGGGTGCTCGCGGAGCTCTTCGGCCAGGCTGAGCTGCCCGAGGAGGTCCGCGACTGGCTCTTCGAAGGGCTGGGGCTCTCCATCCGGTGGAGGCTCCGCACCCTGGCCGCCTCGCGCACCGGCGCCCGGCTCCCCTGCCCGGCGCCCTTCTTCGGCCCCCCCGCCTCATCGCCGGCGGGCTTCGATCTCGTCCGCGCCGTCACGGCCCCTCTCGCCCAGCCGCGGCGCGTCGCGGGCCCCGAGGCGGATGCCCTCATCGAGGCCGCCCGCCTGGCCATGGCCACGCGGGCGCGGGAGCTGCACGCCTTCTCGCATCCGAACGCCGACGACGTCCTCCTCGCCGACTGCGGCCGCGGGCTCACCGTGGCGCTCATCGGGCTCGACCCGGCCTGGCGGCTGCCCTTCGAGGGCTACTACGCCTTCTTCGCGCTCCGGAACGGCGTGCCCGTGGGCTACGGGGGCGGCTGGTGCCTCTTCGAGACGATGGAGTTCGGATTCAACATCTTCGAGTCCTTCAGGCAGGGCGAATCGCGCATCGTCCTGGCCGAAGTGCTCCGCGTCTTCCGCCGGGTCTTCGGCATCCGCACCGTGGTGGTGGACCCCTATCAGATCGGCCACGATAACGCCGAAGCCCTCCGCTCCGGCGCCTTCTACTTCTACTACCGGCTCGGCTTCCGCCCCCACGACCCCGAGGTGCTCGCGCTGGCCGCTCACGAGCAGGGCAAGGTCGCACGCGACCGCTCCTACCGCTCGGCGCTGCCCGTGCTGCGGCGGCTGGTGCGGGGCGAGCTGGCCCTGCGGCTCCCCGGGGCCAGCCCGCGCCCCGAGAGCAGGATCAGGGCGAGACAGCTCGCCACCCTCGCCACGCGGGACATCGGGTTGCGCTTCGCGGGAGACCGCGCCGCGGCCACTCGCGAGGCCACGGGCCGCGTCGGGCGGGCCCTGGGCGCTGCAGGCTGGCGCCGGTGGCAGCCGGCCGGGCGCGGAGCCTTCGAGCGCTGGGCGCTCGTGCTCGCGCTGCTGCCCGACCTCCCTCGCTGGCCGGCAGCCGAGCGCCGGCGAGTCGCCCGGATGATCCAGGCCAAGGGCGAGCCCGGCGAGGCCGCCTACGTGCGGCAGATGCAGGCCCTCCCGCGACTGCGCCGCGCCCTCGAGGCCCTCGCGCGCGAGGCCGCGCCAGTCGTGGCCCGGGCGGCTCGGTGACCCGCCGGCCGGCGGCCGTACTCGGGCTGGCCTCGGCCGCGCACTTCGTCCACGACGGTTTCTCCGACATCCTGTACGTGCTACTCCCCGTCTGGAGCGGCGAGCTCGGCCTCTCCTTCGCCCAGGTGGGACTGCTCAAGACGGCCTACAGCGGCGGAATGGCCGGCTTCCAGGTCCCCTCGAGCCTCCTGGCCGAGCGCTGGGGCGAGGCGCGGCTGCTGGTGGCCGGCACGGTGCTGACGGCGCTCGCCTACCTGGCGGCGGGGACGGCGGGAGGCTTCGCGGCGCTTCTCGGCTGCCTGCTCCTCGGAGGCCTCGGCTCCTCCGTCCAGCACCCGCTGTCCTCGACGCTCGTATCGCGGGCCTACGAGAGCGGGCCGAGACGGCTGGCGCTCGGCACCTACAACTTCTCCGGCGATCTGGGCAAGGTCGTCGTGCCGGCGGCTGTGGCCTTCGCAGCTACGTGGATGGGCTGGCGCGGAGCCACGCGAGTCTATGCGCTCGTGGGAGTGGGCGCGGCGGCGCTACTCCTGCTGGGGCTTGCCGGCCTCCAGGTCGGTGGGGCCTCGCCGCTGCGTGCCGAGCGGGCAAGCGCCACCGGGCCGCCCGCCTCGGGGTGGGGCATCAGGGATCCACGCGGCTTCAGGGCGCTGTCGGCCATCCACACGATCGACAACTCCACGCGCACCGCCTTCCTCACCTTCCTCCCCTTCCTCCTGATCGCGAAGGGCTCGACGGTGCCGGCGGTGGGGCTGGCCCTCATGCTCGCCTTCGCGGGCGGGGCTGCCGGAAAGCTCGCCTGCGGCGCCCTGGCGGAGCGAATCGGCGTGATCCGCACCGTGGTGGTGACGGAGGCGGCGACGGGGATCGGCATCCTGCTGCTCCTGGGCCTGCCGCTCGGCGCCTGCCTCGCGATCCTCCCGGCGCTGGGGATGGCCCTCAACGGCACCTCGTCGGTGCTCTACGGGAGCGTGGCGGACCTCGTGCACGCCGACCGGCGCGGCCGGAGTTACGCGGTCTTCTACACGGTCGGCATCGGGGCCTCGGCCCTGTCCCCGTTCGTCTACGGTCTCGTGAGCGACTGGGGCGGCGTCACCCTCACGCTGGGGATCGTCGGCACCATGGTCTTTGCCACGCTGCCGCTCACCCTCGCCCTCCGGTAGGGGTCAGGTCTTGCAATCACACACCTGCACACTCGCCGAAGGGGCCGT
This sequence comes from Candidatus Rokuibacteriota bacterium, assembly GCA_016188005.1. Classification (NCBI taxonomy): domain Bacteria; phylum Candidatus Rokuibacteriota; species Candidatus Rokuibacteriota bacterium. Next base: position 15,551 of record JACPIQ010000114.1, read on the forward strand.
TGTTGGAATGCAAGACCTGACCCCTTCAGCGGATCGAGAGGCGTTCGCTCACCGGGGTACGCTCCGCCCCCCGGAGCCAGGTCAGCGAGAGCCGCCCGTCCGGATCGAAGCGAAGGGACAGCACCACGTCCGCCAGCGACGGCGCGGGCGCCCAGGCGCGCGAGACGCGGGCCACCTCGCGGCCGGAGAAGATCTGCCGCACCACGAGGGCTCGCTCCTCCGCGGCCACCAGGCGCTGGCGCCGCAGGTCCACGGCGAGCACGGACCAGCGGGGGGGCGAGATCAGCCGCCGGCGCGCCTCGAAGAAGTAGGAGACCGTGCAGGGGCGCCCGCAGTCGAAGCGCGCTTCGGCGAAGGTGGCGGCGTGCCAGATCACCTGCGGCCTGGGGAGCGACGCCATCCCGGGCGGCGGGTCGAGCCACGTGGCGCGGGCAGGGTCGCCGGCGTAGTGGCCCACGCGGCACCGGGCGTCGGACTCGCACTCGGCGACGAGCCCCGCGCTCGGCAGCATCGAGCGGTAGAGGCACCGCGAGGGAGCGGCCCCTCCCGGCCCCGCGCACTCCCCCGGCGTCGGATCGGCGGCGAGGGCCGCCGTCGCCCCCACCGCGAGCGCGGCCAGCATCAGCAGGCCCGCGCGCTGTCTCAAGGAACCGAAGAGGAGGCGCCGGCGGCGCAGGGGGCCCTCGCCGCCTCAGGGCTGGGCGACGAGAATGGCGGTCATCTTGCCGAAGAACTGGTCCAGCATGAGCTTGGACACGCCGCCCAGCATCCGCTGGCCCACGCTGGCGATGAGGCCGCCGACCTGAACGTCCGCGCTGTAGTGGACCCGGGTGCCGCCTTCCACGTCCGACAGCTCCATGGCGGCCTGGCCGCGGACGAAGCCCGGGCCACCCTTGCCGTCGACGGTCATGCGGTAGCGGGTCGGCGGGTCCAGGTCGGTCAGGCACACCTTCCCCTCGAAGGTGCCCTTGATGGCGCCCACGCCGACCTTCATGATGGCGCGGTACTCGCCGGGCCCGATGGCCTCGAGCTGGTCGCAGCCCGGCATGGCCTGCGCGAGCACGACCGGGTCCAGGAAGGCCGCCCACACCCGCTCGCGGGGCGCCGCGATGTCGGTCGTTCCCTCGAGCTTCATCCCTCGAGCGATCGGACGGCGGCGTCCATGCGTACGAGCCCCTCCTTGATGGTCTCGAGGCCCGTCGCATAGGAGAGGCGGATGTGGGCGTCGGAGCCGAAGTCCACGCCCGCGACGGTGGCGATGCGCGCCTCGTCCAGCAGGAAGGCGCAGACGCCCGCCGACCCGTGGAGCACGCCCCCCTTGTGGCGTCGGCCGAAGAGCCCAGAGACGTTGGGGAAGGCGTAGAAGGCGCCCTTCGGCATCACGCAGGAGACGCCGGGCACGGCGTTGAGGCCTTCCACGATGACGCGCCGGCGTCGGTCGAACTCGCCCACCATCTTCGCCACCTCGTCCTGGGGCCCCGCGAGGGCCTCCACGGCGGCCCACTGGGCGATGGACGTGGGGTTGGAGGTCACCTGGCTCTGCACGTCGGTCATCGCCTTGATGATGGCCTTCGGGCCCGCCGCATAGCCGATGCGCCAGCCCGTCATGGCATAGGCCTTGGAGCACGTGTTGACCACCAGCGTGCGCGCCTTGACCTCGGGCGAGAGCGTGGCGATGGAGACGTGGCGGCCCTCGTAGGTCAGCGCCTCGTAGCACTCGTCCGAGACGACCCAGAGGTTCCGCTCGACGGCCAGCTGGGCCACCTCCCGGAGGGCCTCGGGCGAAAACACGGCCCCGGTGGGGTTGCCGGGACTGTCCAGGACGATCAGCTTCGTCCGCGGCGTCACGGCCCGGCGCAGCTCGGCCGGGTCGAGATCGAAGCCCGTGGACTCGGGGGTTGGCACCGCGACCGGGGCGCCGCCCAGCAGGCGGACCTGCTCGGGATAGGAGACCCAGTACGGGCTCGGGATCAGCACCTCGTCTCCAGGGTTCACCAGCGCCATGACGATGTTGTAGAGGGTGTGCTTCGCCCCGCAGGAGACCACGACCTCATCAGGCGCGTAATCGAGCCCCTGATCGCGCTTGAGCTTGTGGCAGACGGCCGCGCGCAGCTCGGGGATCCCGCCCACCTCCGTGTACTTGGTCTGGCCGCCCTGGAGCGCCCGGATGGCCGCCTCCTTGATGCGCGCCGGAGTGTCGAAGTCCGGCTCGCCGGCGCCGAACGAGATCACGTTGATCCCCTGAGCGCGCATGGCCTTGGCCCGGGCCTGCATGGCGAGCGTGGGAGAAGAAGCGAGCGTCTTCAGGCGATCGGCGAGCATGGGCAGCTCCTACGTTCTGGAGAACTTCTCCATCATGCGCTCCTCGACCAGAGGCGGGACCAGGCCCGTGACCGGAGCGCCCAGGGAAGCGACTTCCTTGATGAGGCGGGACGAGATGTAGGTGTACCGCTCGTGGGGCATCATGAAGACGGTCTCGACGGTGCTGCGCAGCTTGCGGTTCATGAGCGCCATCTGGAACTCGTACTCGAAGTCCGACACCGCGCGGATCCCCCGGACGATGCAGTCGGCCTGCTCCCGGTGCACCAGGTCGATGAGGAGGCCGTCGAAGGAGGTGATGCGCATGAAGGACAGCCCGTGGGTGGCCTCGTCGATGAGCTCCAGGCGCTCCTTCACGGTGAAGAGCGGCTCCTTGGCGGGATTGGCCACCACCGCGACGATCAGCTCGTCGAAGATGCGCAGGCTCCGCTCGATGAGATCCAGGTGCCCATTGTGGATCGGATCGAACATGCCCGGATAGACGGCGCGCTTGCCCACGAGGACCCCCTCGAGCGGTCGGCGATATGGGTGAAGCCTCGATGAGTTTACGCGGGGCTTCGGAAGAAAGTCAAGGTCGTCTCCCCGAACCGGCGCGCCTTCCACGGGGCCAGCGCGCCGAGCGCGGACGGCGGCGGCGACTTGGTCGCGTGCTGGAGCACCACCACCGCGCCGGGGAGCAGACAGCTCCCCTCGGCGAGGCGCTCGAGGGCCGGACGGGCGCGCGGCGAATCGTAGGGCGGGTCGAGGAAGACCACGGCGAAGCGCGCGCCCGCCTCCGCCAGACGCTCGAGCGCGCGCGCGCCATCCGTGCGGAGCACACGCGCGCGCCCGGACAGACCCAGGCGCTCGACGTTCTCGCGAAGCGCCCGGAGGGCGCGCACCTCCTGCTCGACGAAGACCGCCGAGGGCGCCCCTCGCGACAGGGCCTCGATCCCCACCCCTCCCGCCCCCGCGAAGAGATCGAGGAACGGGCCACCCGCCAGGTACGGCATGAGCGTGTCGAGGCAGGCGATCCGCACCTGGTCCGACGTGGGGCGCGTCGTCCGCCCCGCGGGCGTCGTGAGCCGGCGGCCCTTGAGGTCGCCCGCGAGCACTCGCATGCCGGGCGCCCCTTACCCGACACTGGCCAGGTCGAGCTTGCCGCGCCAGCGCGCCAGCAACGCGGCACGCAGGGCCCGGTGCTCGGGGCGGAGGAGATGCGGGTCGGCGGCCACCAGCGCGAAGGCCTCTTTGCGTGCCTCCTCGAGCATGCCGGCGTCGCGGAGGAGATCGGCCACCCGGAACTCGGGCAGCCCTGACTGGCGGGTGCCGAAGAAGTCGCCGGGGCCACGGAGCTCGAGGTCGGCCTCGGCGATGCGGAAGCCGTCGTTGGTGGCGACCATCGCCTGGAGCCGGCGCCTCGCGTCCTCGGAGGCCCCCTGGCTCATGAGGGCGCAGTAGCTCTTCCAGGGCCCGCGCCCGACGCGGCCGCGGAGCTGGTGGAGCTGGGAGAGACCGAAGCGCTCGGCGTGCTCCACCACCATCGCCGAGGCGTTCGGGACGTCGATGCCCACCTCGATCACCGTCGTGGACACGAGGAGGTGGATGGCGCCGGCCCTGAACTCCGCCATCACCCGATCCTTCTCGGCCGCGCTCATCCGCCCGTGGAGCAGCCCGACCCTGAACTCGGGGAAGATCTCCTGCTGGAGGCGTCCGGCCATCTCGGTGGCGGCGCGGAGGTCCGTGGCCTCGGACTCCTCGACCAGCGGGTAGACGACGTAGATCTGCCGCCGGGCCTGCATCTCCCGGCGCAGGAAGGCGTAGACCCTCGTACGTTCCGTCTCGTCGCGGATGGCCGTCCCGACCCGCTGCCGCCCGGGCGGCATCTCGTCCAGGACAGACACGTCGAGGTCGCCATAGACCGTCAGCGCCAGCGTGCGCGGGATCGGCGTGGCCGTCATGACGAGCACGTCCGGGCTCTGTCCCTTCCCGCGGAGCGTCGCCCGCTGCAGCACGCCGAAGCGATGCTGTTCGTCCACCACCGCCAGCCCCAGCCGCTTGAAGCTCACCCCTTCCTGCACGAGCGCGTGGGTGCCGACGAGGCAGCCTGTCTCGCCCGCCTCCAGCGCGGCGAGCAGCGCCTGGCGCGGCTTGCCGCGCGTCGCGTTCGTCAGCAGCGTCACCCGGATCCCGAGGGGGCCGAGCAGCCCCGATACCGTGCGCCAGTGCTGCTCGGCCAGGATCTCGGTAGGCGCCATGAGCGCCCCCTGGAAGCCGGCCTCGATGGCGGTGAGGATGGCCAGGCAGGCGATCACCGTCTTCCCCGAGCCCACATCCCCCTGGAGGAGCCGGTTCATGGGGAACGCCTGCGCCATGTCCGTGCGGACCTCCGTCCACACCCGCTCCTGGGCCCCCGTCAGCCGGTACGGCAGCGAGCCGAGCAGCCGCCGGGCCAGCACGCCGGGCGGCTTCATCGCCAGGCCGGGGCGGCGGCCCTCCCGGTGGCGTCGGATGGCGAGGCCCAGCTCCAGCAGGAAGAGATCGTCGAATACCAGCCGCCGACGTGCCGTCGCCAGCGTCGCTTCGGTCTCGGGGAAATGCCCCTGGGCGAGCGCCCGTCCCAGGGGCTCGAGCCCGTGGCGCAGCCGGATCGAGTCGGGCAACGGCTCGGGCACGCCCGCGGCGCAAGCATCCACCAGGCGCTTCATCAGCGCCCGGAGCGGACGCTGGGCCAGCCCCAGTGTCGCCGGATACACGGGAACGAGCCGCCCGGTGTGCAGCGTCTCGTCGTCACCGTCCTCGACGAGCTCGTAGTCGCCGACATGGAGCTCGAGCGGCCGTCCGCGCCCCCGCCTCACGGTGCCGTGAACGATCAGGTGCTGGCCCCGCTTGAAGATCCGCTCGAGGTAGGCGCGGCCCCACCAGAGGGTGTTGAGATGGCCGCTGGCGTCCCGGAGCGTGACGAAGAGCGGTGCGCGCGAGCGGCCCCGGGGCGGCGGGCTGATTGCGGCGATGGTGCCGGAGCAGGTCAGCGTCTGTCCCACGCTGGCGCTCCCGAGCGGCGCCAACCGGCTCCGGTCCTCGTGACGCGACGGCAGGTGCAGGAGCGCATCGCCCACGGTCTCGAGCCCGAGCTTGCCCAGCAGTCGGGCACGCTGGGGGCCGACACCCTTGAGGTACTGGAGCGGCGTGTCGAGCCGCACGAGCCCCTCCGGGGTGGTGGGCCGGGCGGTCGGGGCGGGCGGCTGGCTAGCGGCCACCGGGTTGCCTCATCTCACCCGCCATGCTATAAAAGGGGGCCGCATCCGGCAACCGAATCGAACCCCAAGGAGTCAGAATGGCTCAGCGCTGCGACGTCTGCGGGAAGGGTCCCGCCGTCGGCCACCGCATCAGTCACGCCCACAATGTCACCACCCGTCGCTGGCTCGCCAACCTGGTGTCCATGCGGGCGAAGATCGGCGGGAGTGTGAAGCGCGTCCGCGTCTGCACACGGTGCCTGAAGGCCGGAAAGGTCACGAAAGTCGTGTAGCCGCAGGGCGGGGGACATCACCGCCCCCCGCCCTGTGCTTCTGCCGCAGGAAGTATGGAAGCATGAGTGCCGGTGGGAGGCCGCCACCCCCCACCGCCCAGCAACACAGAGGCTACTTCTTCTTCTTCTTGGTCGCCTTCTTCTTCGCCATGGGTTTGTCACCTCCTTTCGTCAGCATTCGCTGACTGCCGGAGCGTTCCGGATACCCCGGGGCGCTCCTATTTCCGCTTGCCCTTCTTCACCGCCTTCTTCTTGCCGCCCTTCTTGACGGCCTTCTTCTTCTTCACGGTTCGGCTCACCCCCTTCCTGGCGCCGCGTCACGCCCGGCCCGCTAGTACCCCATCGCCTCGCGCCGGAGATGCAGGGCCTGCTCCCGTCCCCGGGGCTCGTAGTGATACAGATCGGCGTACAGCTGCGGCAGGCACACCACCGGAAGTCCGCTCTTCGTGATTGGCGAGTAGAAAACCCCCTCGTCGTAGGGCCCCAGCAAGTAGACATTGCCCTCACCGACGCCACCCCGGAAGCCGAGGCTCCGGGCGATGGGCTCGGGGCTCCCCTCCACGTAGCAGTGGATGGCGGGGAAGCGCAAATTGGAGGCGACGAGCCCCGCCCCCGCGTGCAGCGTGAAGGCGTACCGGCGCCCCTCGGCATGACAGACCCGCCCGAGCTCGCCGATCAGCTTCCGGGTGATCCGCTCCGGAGCGAAGTAGGCCTCGATGTCGTTCAGCCGGTAGGCGTAGGAGTCGACCCAGCCTTCCAGCAGGTCCCCGGGCTTGACGAGATGGATGCGCTGGTGGTCCCGGCGCTCCACCCACGACACCTCCTCCAGCCGCTTCACCACGTTGTGGCAGTGGCCCAGGCTCACGTCGGCCGCCTTCGCGAGCTCCTCGAGCCGCCAGACGTGCTGGGAGTCAACCAGGAGCACCCGGACGACCCGCGTGGCCCGGGGGGCGAACAGCGAGCGGAGCGGCCGCGTGGAGGGACGAAGGTTGGGCTTTCCCTCCTTCTCGATCAGCACGTTGTCGAAGGACAGGTGGCAGTTCCCCGAGAGGTCCAGATAGCCGAGCCCGCTCTTCTTCAGGAGCGCGGCGCTCTGGGAGCTGATGTAGGGCGCCACGGCCACGGCATAGGCGCCAGGAACCTCCCGTCGAAGTTCGCCGAGGCGGGCAATGGCAGCTCGGATCTGCCTGGGCTGCCCCAGGGGAGTGGTTTCCAGGATCACGATGTGTTCCACCGAGCCCAACGTGAATCTGACAAGCAGATCCACCGCTTGAGTGCCAGTCTGGAAGTCTGGGGCCTCCTGCCAGTCGCCGGCACGCGAGAAGAGATCGCGGAGCCGCTGGGCTGCCAACCTTCGTATGTCGCGGGACTTAGACATCCTTTCACTTGTTCCATAGGTTTCAGCGTGTGCTGAAACGATAGGAACAAACGAAACTCCTGTCAACAAAAAAAGTTGCGCGGGACCGGCTGAGACGAGTAGGTGGAACAGCGGGACGGTGTGCTAGAAGGCCTCTTCGATGTCGTCCATGGTCTCGTCGTCCAGCCCGAAGTAGTGCCCGACCTCGTGGATCACGACGTCCCGCACCAGGTCGGCCATCTCCTCCCGGTCGGCGCAGTCCTCCTCGATGGGGCCCTGGTAGATGTGGATGGTGTCGGGCAGGACATTGCCGTAGGAGGCGTCACGGTGGGTGAGGTCCACGCCCCGGTAGAGCCCGTAGAGGGTGTCCGGCGGGGCAATGCCCATCTCCTGCAGGGTGTCGTCGTCGGCCCAGTCCTCGACCACCACGGCGATGTTGGCCATCTTCTCGCGGAAGGGGCGCGGGAGCTTGCGGAGGGCGGAGGCCACCAACCTCTCGAACGCGGCGCGGGTCATCACTCCCTGAGTCGGGGCGACGTCCCCTGCTCCGGCGCGGGCAGCACGTCGAGCAACGCGGCGGGCAGCCCGCTACAGGCCGCGGACCCGCTCCACATTGATGACGTCCCTCACCTCGCGGATGGCCTGCATGATAGCCTGCAGCTGGCGGAGGTCGTCGACCTCGACCACGAAGTGGTTGATGCCCTTGCGGTCCTCGGTCACGACGATGTCGGCCTTCGTGATGTTCCCCTGGCGCGAGGAGATCGCCGTGGTGATCTCCGCCAGGAGCCCGGGGCGGTCCCGGCCGATGTGGACGGCGATCCCCACGGGCCGCTTGGTCGGCGAGCCGTCCTCCCACTCCACGGCCACGAGGCGCTCCCGGTCGAGCACGTTCTTCACCACGGTCAGGCAGTCGCGGGCGTGCACCGTGAGCCCGCGCCCGCGGGTGATGAAGCCCACGATGCCGTCGCCCGGCACCGGCGAGCAGCACTTGCCGAAGCGTACCAGGAGGTCGTCCACGCCCCGGATGCGGACTGCGCCGTCGGCCCGCTTCGCCGGCTTCTGGGCGCGCGGCTCCTCGCGCCTCTCGGCGTCGTGCACGGCCGCCGGGGCGAGCTTGCCCAGCACCTGCTGGACGGAGGTCTTGCCGTAGCCCATGGAGGCCAGCAAGTCGTCCGGGGTGGGGAATCCCAGCTCGGTGATCAGCCGCCGCATCTCGTCCGAGGCGAGCAGCGCGGCGGGCGACAGGCGGAACTTCTTGGCCTCCCGCTCGAAGAGCTCGCGCCCGAGCGCCAGGGAACGGGTGCGCTCCTCGGTCTTGAGCCACTGGTTGATCTTGGCCCGCGCCCGGTTGGACTTGACGATCTTGAGCCAGTCCCGGCTCGGGTGCTGGGCGGGCGAGGTGATCACCTCGACGATGTCCCCCTGCCGGAGCGTGTAACGGAGGGGGACCAGCTTGCCGTTCACCTTGGCGCCGACGCAGTGATTCCCCACGTCGGTGTGGACGGTGTAGGCGAAGTCGATGGGGGTGGAGCCCTCGGGGAGCGCCTTGACGTCCCCCTTGGGGGTGAAGACGTAGACCTCGTCGGGAAAGAGGTCGAGTCGCACGGAATCCATGAACTCCTGCGGATCCTTGACCTCGCTCTGCGACTCCATGAGCTGGCGGAGCCACGTGAAGGCGTCGTCGAACCGGTCGCGCTCGCTCCGCTTCTCCTTGTACAGCCAGTGGGCGGCGATGCCCTCCTCCGCGATCCGGTGCATGTCCCACGTCCGGATCTGGATCTCCACCGGATCCCCCTTGGGGCCGATCACCGTCGTGTGCAGGGACTGGTACATGTTGACCTTGGGCATCGCGATGAAGTCCTTGAAGCGGCCCGGCACGGGTTTCCAGAGGGAGTGGATCACGCCGAGCGCGCCGTAGCAGTCGCGCACGCTCTTGACGATGACGCGGACGGCGGTCAGGTCGTAGATCTCGTCGAACTCGCGCCCGCCCTCGTGCATCTTCTTCCAGATGGAGTAGAAGTGCTTGGGCCGGCCGCTGATTCGCGCCTCGATGCCCACCTCCCCGAGCTTCTGCTGGAGGAAGGCGATGACCTGGTTGATCTCGTCCTCGCGCTCGAGGCGGCGCTTGGCCACCCGCCGCATGAGATCCTGGTAGTCCTCCGGGTTGAGCGCCCGGAGCGCCAGGTCCTCCAGCTCGGCCTTCACCTTGGCCATGCCGAGCCGGTGGGCCAGCGGGGCATAGATGTCGAGCGTCTCCTGGGCGACCTTCCGCGCCTTGTCGGGCGGCAGGTAGCCGAGGGTGCGCATGTTGTGGAGCCGGTCCGCGAGCTTGATCATCAGGACGCGCAGGTCGCGGGCCATGGCGACCAGCATCTTGCGGAAGTTCTCGGCCTGGCGCTCCTCGCGCGAGGAGAAGGCCAGCTTGCCGATCTTGCTGACGCCGTCCACCAGGTCGGCGATCTCGTGGCCGAACTCCCGCTCGAGCTCCGGCTTGGTGGTCTGGGTGTCCTCCAGGACGTCGTGGAGCAGGCCCGCTGTCACGGTGGTCACGTCCATCTTGAAGGCGACCAGGAGCCCAGCGACTTCGAGGGGATGAGAGAGGTACGGCTCCCCGGAGGCCCGCTGCTGCCCCCTGTGGGACTGCTCCGAGAAGCGGTAGGCGCGGGTGACCAGGTCCAGGTCGGCCCCTGGCTGGTACTTCGGGATCTCCTCGATCAGCCTCTCAAGCGCGGTCAACCCAAGTCCCCCTCAGGTTGACCTAGAATTTTGCCACTGAAATCAGGCTTTTGCTACGAGTTTCTTCCTCGCCCGCCAGCGTCCCTCCATCCACCCTGTCCAGTCCACGATGAGGGAGCCGGCGATGTAGACGGTGGAGTAAGTCCCGGTGATGACCCCCACCGTGAGGACGAAGGCCAGATCTTCCAGCACCTTGCCCCCGAAGAGGTACAGCACGACCGTCGAGAAGAACGTGGTCAGGGCGGTGAGCACGGTGCGCGAGAGCGTCTGGTTGATCGCGGCGTTGATCTGGTTGGCGAAGGGCTGGCCCTTGCGCAGCCCCTTGCCCCGGTTCTCCCGGACCCGGTCATAGGCCACGATGGTGTCATTGACGGAATACCCGATGATCGTGAGCAGGCCGGCCAGCAAGGGCAGCGACAGCTCGCGGTTGGTCAGCGACATGGCGCCCAGGCAGACCAGCACGTCGTGGACGATGGCCGCGATGGACGCGAACCCGCCCTTGAGGTCGAAGCGGATGGCGACGTAGATCAGGATGCCGGCCATGCTCCAGAGCACGGCGTAGAGCGCCTGCACCTGCAGGTCGCGCCCCACCTGCGGGCCCACGAACTCGACCCGCCGGATCTCGGCCTTGCCGAGCGCCTGGTCGGCGGCCAGCGCCTCCTGCACCCGGCGCGTCACCGCCTCGGCGGAGGTCTCGGCCAGGGGGAGGCGCAGGATGAACTCGCGGGGATCGCCGAACTCCTGGATGACGCTCTCGCCCATCTGGATCCGCTCGAGGCTCGTGCGGATCCGCTCCACGGGCACGGCCCGCTCGAAGCGCACCTGGATGAGGGTGCCGCCGGAGAAGTCGATGCCGTAGCGGAGGCCGCCCTTGGCCACCATGGAGCCCAGCCCGATGAGGATGAACACCACGGAGGCCAGGTAGGCCCAGCGCCGCTTGCCGATGAAGTCGAACCGCGGATCGACGAAGATCTGGAACATGCCTGTCCCCGGTCAGATGGAGACCGACACGACCTTGCGGGAGGCCGTGTAGATCAGGTCGAAGAGCAGCCGCGTGAAGAACACGGCCGTGAACAGGCTCGCCAGGATGCCGATCATCAGGGACACGGCGAAGCCCTTCACCGGGCCGGTGCCGAACTGGTAGAGGATGAGGCCGGACACCAGCACCGTCACGTGGGTGTCCACCACGGTCTTGAAGGCCCGGGAGAAGCCAGCGTCGATGGCGGAGCGCACCGTCTTGCCGCTGCGCAGCTCCTCCCGGATCCGCTCGAAGATGAGGATGTTGGTATCCACGGCCATGCCCACGGTGAGCGCGATACCGGCGATGCCTGGCAGCGTGAGCGTGGCGTGGAAGCCGGCCATGACCGCCATGAGCACCAGCAGGTTCAGCCCGAGCGCGACGTTGGCGATCAGCCCCGACAGCCGGTAGTACACGAGCATGAACAGGCAGACCAGCGCCGTGGAGGCCAGGATGGCGATGATGCCCTGCCGGATGGAGTCGGCGCCGAGGGACGGCCCCACCGTGCGCTCCTCGAGCACCTGGACCGGCGCCGGCAGCGCGCCCGCCCGGAGCACGATGGCCAGGTCCGTCGCCTCCTCCGTCGTGAAGCCCCCCGTGATCTGCGCCTGTCCGGAGGGGATCCGCTCCCGGATCACCGGCGCCGAGTGCACGCTGCCGTCGAGGATGATGGCCAGGCGCTTGTTGACGTTGGCCTCGGTCAGCTCGGCGAAGGCCCGGGCCCCCGCCGCATTGAACTCCACCGAGACGTACGGCTCGCTGGTGGTCTGGTCGATGGAGACCCGGGCCGTCGAGAGATCGGCGCCCGTGAGCAGCGTCTTCTTCTGGATCACGAAGGGGACGCGACGCTCCTGCCGGGTCTCCTTGTCCACGTGCTTCTGGTAGAGGACCTCGGAGCCCTCGGGCAGCTTCCCGGCAAGAGCCTCCTCCACCGAGGTGCGCTCGTCGAGCAGCTTGAACTCCAGCAGCGCCGTCTTCCCGATCAACGCCTTGGCCCGCTCGGGATCCTGGACGCCGGGGAGCTGGATGAGGATCCGGTTCTCGCCCTGCTGCTGGATCGAGGGCTCCGCGACGCCGAACTGGTCCACGCGGTTCCGGATGGTCTCGAGCCCCTGGCGCACCGCCAGGTCGCGCAGCGCGGTGCCCTCCCTGGCCCGCAGCGCGAGGACCACGCGGCCAGCGGCCTGATCGGTCTCCTTGGTCTCGAACATCGGCAGCTCGCCGAAGGTGGGCTGGGCGGCGGCCCAGGTCGCGGGCGAGAGCAGCTCCACCACGAGCTCCGTGGTCCCGCGGCGCCGGATGTCCTTGACGGCGATGCCCTTCCGCTCGAGAGAGGCCCGGATCCCGCTCCCGGCGCGCTCCACCTGCGCCTCGATCGCCTTGTCGAGATCCACGCCGAGGACGAGGTGGATCCCGCCCTGGAGGTCGAGCCCGAGGTTCAGCGTGGACGGGAGGATCCCGGCGCGGCGCGCCTGCGCGGCCGGCCCGTAGAGGTACGCCCGCGCGAAGGGGGGCGGGTAGAGGTAGAGGAGGGACGCGACGAAGACGGTGGCGACGATGCCGATGCGGAGCCAGAGATGCCGCCGCATCAGGCGGCGCCCTCCTTCTCTCCGGCGGCCGGCACGATGCGGCCGATGGCCGCCCGGTCGAACTGGAGCTTGACCTGGTCGGACACCTTGAGCGTCACCGTGTGCTCGTCGAGGCCCACGACCGTGCCGTGCATCCCGCTCGAGGTCACGACCCGGTCGCCCTTCTTGACGGCCCGCAGCAGAGCCTCCCGCTCCCGCTTCTGCTTCTGCTGCGGGCGGATGAGGAGGAAGTAGAAGATCGCGAAGATGGCCGCGAAGAAGACGACCTGAGTCGCCACCGAGCCGGCGCCGCCGCCACCCGGGGACTGTCCCATCGCATACGCCAGGTCCACCATAGAGCCTCAGGCCTCCGTGTCTGTCGTGCTGTCCGACGAACCGCCCCCGGATTCTACCCCATAACGGCCCAGAAACCGAGAGCGGAATGCCCCGAACTCGCCTGCGGCGAGCGCCCGGCGCATGGCCGCCATGAGCCCGAGATAGAACGTCACGTTGTGGAGCGAGAGGAGCCTGTAGGCGAGCAGCTCGCGCGCCACAAAGAGGTGGCGGAGGTACGCGCGCGAGAAGCCGCGGCAGCCCTCGCATGGGCACGCGGCCTCCAGCGGCGCGGGATCGCGCGCGTAACGGGCATGCGTGATGGTGAGGGGCCCGTCGGCGGTGAAGACCTGGCCGTTGCGCGCGTTGCGCGTGGGCAGGACGCAGTCGAAGAGGTCCACGCCCCGCGCGACGGCTTCGACCAGGTCCGCGGGCTTGCCCACGCCCATCAGGTATCGCGGCCGAGCGGCGGGCAGGAGCCCGGCCACGAGCGCGGCGATCTCGTACATCCGTTCGGTCGGCTCGCCGACGGCCAGCCCGCCGATGGCGTAGCCGTCGAGCCCGAAGGCCACGGTGGCTTCCGCGGAGCGCCGCCTGAGGTCGTCGAAGGTGCCGCCCTGCACGATGCCGAAGAGCGCCTGGCTGCCGTTCCCCTCGCGATGGGCCGCGACAGAGCGGGCCAGCCAGCGCAGGGTGAGTCCGAGGGACTGCTCGGTGGCGGCGGCGGTGGCGGGCTGGGCGAGACACTCGTCGAGCGGGTGGATGATGTCGACCCCGAGCGCCTGCTGGATCTCGATGCAGCGCTCGGGGGAAAGGGCGCGGAGGGAGCCATCGATGTGCGAGCGAAACTCGACGCCCGCTTCGCTGACCTTCCGGAGCTTGCTGAGGCTCCAGACCTGGAAGCCGCCCGAGTCGGTGAGGATCGGCCCGTCCCAGCCCATGAAGCGGTGGAGCCCCCCCAGTTCGCGCACGGTCTCGGGTCCCGGCCGCAGGAAGAGATGGTAGGTGTTGGAGAGGACGATCTGCGCGCCCGCGGCGCGGAGATCCGTGGGCGAGAGGCTCTTGACACTGCCCTGGGTGGCCACGGGCATGAAGGCGGGTGTCTCGATGGGGCCCCGCGCGGTGCGGATCCTGCCGAGACGAGCCGCGCCTTCGGTCCGGAGCAGCGCGAACTCGATCGCCGCCATCTACTGGATGAGCATCGCGTCGCCGTAGGAGTAGAAGCGGTAGCGCGCCTCGACGGCGTGGGCGTAGGCGGCGAGCATCAGCTCCCGGCCCGCGAAGGCCGACACCAGGACGAGCAGCGTGGAGCGCGGCAGGTGGAAGTTGGTGACGAGAGCGTCCACGATGCGGAAGCGATGGCCGGGCCGGACGAAGAGGTCAGCCGCCCCCGTCCCCGCCCGGACGCCTCCCCCCGCCTCGGCGGCCCACTCCAGCGAGCGCGTCGTCGTGGTGCCGACGGCCACCACGAGCCGGCCGTCGGCCTTCGCGCGGCTGACGGCCTCGGCGGTCTCAGCGGGGATCGTCACCCGCTCCGCCTCCAGCCGGTGCTCCTCGACGGTGTGGCCCACGAGGGGCCTGAAGGTCGCCGGGCCCACGTGGAGCGTGACGGCGTGGATCTCGACGCTCCGGGCCCGCAGCCGCTCGATCAGCGCCGGCGTGAAGTGCAGCCCCGCGGTGGGGGCCGCCACCGACCCCGGATCGCGCGCGTAGACGGTCTGGTAGCGCTGCCAGTCCTCGGGCTTCGGCGAGGCGTGACGCGCGATGTACGGCGGCAGCGGGGGCAGCCCGTGGCGCTCGAGGAGGTCCAGCACCGGGCCCGGAGCGTCGATGTCCAGCACGCGGGTGCCCTGCCCCGTCCGCCCGAGGACCACGGCGCGCGCCGCGCCCCCCGCCAGCTCGAGCCTCACGCCCGGTCGACAGCGGCGGCCGGGACGGACCATGGCCTCCCAGCGACCTTCCGCCTGTTCGCGCAGCAACAGCAGCTCCACGGCACGGCCGTCGTTGGCGAGCGTGCCCAGGAGCCGGGCGGGGATCACCCGGCTGTCGTTCCAGACGAGGCAGTCGCCGGGGCGCAGGAGATCGGGTAGCTCGCGAAAGCTGCGGTCCTCCCAGCGCCCGCTCGCACGGGTGACGCTCAGGAGGCGGGAGGCGTCGCGCGGCGAGACCGGTTCCTGGGCGATCAGCTCGGGTCGCAGGGGGTAGTCGAAGAGCGAGGCGTCCGTCACGGCAAGACCCCGGGCGCGCCTATGCGGACGCGGCGGCCCGGCGCGAGGCGGAGGCCGAGAGCGCCGGCAGCACCGCGAGCTGCCGCGAGGCCTCCGGCGTGAAGCGGAGCAGGCAGCGGAAGGCCGCCACATGCGCGGCGGCATCGCTCTCCGGCGCCACGTAGAGGGCGGCGATCAGGTCCCGCCACCGGAGCAGCTCCCGTCTCAGGGGGCGGCGCGCCTGCACCTGGATGGTCAGGTCCGCGAGCTCGAGCACGCGCTCGTACGAGTGCTGCAGCCGCCCCCGGTCTCGCGCCTCCACGAGCTTCCCCGCCCGGTTCATCTCGTTCCCGATCATGAGCACCTGCTGGTCGAGCGAGAACGCCGCCCACCGCTCGGGCGTCAGCGAGGCGTGCTGCGCCACCTCAGAGGTCCTCCCCCTCGCCGATCAGCGCGAACGTCAACTCGCGGATCCGCTCCCGCACCCCTTCGTCCTGCACTTCCATGCCGGGGTTCCCTCGCGAAGGCCGGATGTTGATGAGCGACGTGAACTCAATGCAGCCGTCGCGTCGCCGCCCCGGGTAGTAGTTGGCGCCCCACAGGTCGCCTTGGCGACTGTCCGCCTCCAGGAGCAGCTGCTCGGCGTCGGCGTGCAGCTCGCCGCCGATGGCGACGACCCCTCGTTCCACGTCCGCCACGTACTTGATCATATCGCCGAAGAGCCGGGCGAGGCGGATGAGCTCCGCGCGTTCGATCCTGCGCGTGAGCACGAGGATCCGGGCAGGCTCGCTCTCCATGGTCTCGTCGGTTATACCGCAAGAGGGCCTCCGGGAGACAGCCGGTTTGGCTTGTCAGGCGCGGGGCACTTGCGACAAGATATCGCCTAGTCCCGGGGGGGGTGACTCGATGGGCAGGCTCGACGGGCAGGTCGCGGTGATCACCGGCGGTGCCAACGGCATCGGCCGCGAGACGGCGCTCAGGTTCCTCGACGAGGGGGCGCGCGTGGTGATCGCCGATCTCAACGCGCGCAACGCCGAGGCCGTCCTGGAGCGGGCGGCGTCGCGCGGGCACCGCGACGCCATCCGCTTCGCCCGGACCGACGTCGCCGAGGAGCGGGACGTCGAGGCGATGATCGGCGGCGCAGTGGAGGCCTTTGGCGGGCTGGACTGTGTGTTCAACAATGCAGGGATCGGCGGCGCCTTCGGCCCGATCACCGAGACCCGGGTCGGGGAGTGGGACTTCACGCTGGGCGTGCTGCTGCGGGGGGTGTTCCTGGGCATGAAGCACGGGGCGCGCGTCATGAAGGCCCAGGGCCGGGGCGGCTCGATCATCTCCACGGCCTCGGTGGCCGGCTTCGCCGCCGGTGGCGGGGCCCACTGCTACTCGGCCGCCAAGGCCGCGGTGATGAACCTCACGCGGACGGTGGCCGTGGAGCTGGCGCCCCACCGGATCCGCGTCAACGCCATCGCCCCCGGCCCGCTGATGACGGATCTCTTCCACCGGGGAAGCCAGGCCGCCGCCGAGCAGACCATCCTGGACAAGCAGCCCTGGCCGGATGTCGGCCGGGGGGAGGACGTGGCCGGCGTCGCGCTCTTCCTCGCTTCGGCGGATGCGCGCTTCGTCACGGGCGAGACCGTCGTGGTGGACGGTGGTCTCCTGGCGCGCGGGCCGGCCGTCTTCGGCAGCGGCGCCGACAGCCCCCTGCTCAAGGCCGCGGGGCTGGACAGGGGCTCCACGGGCGAGCCATCCGAGGTGCGCCGCGTTGAACGCTGAGGGGAAGTGCGAGCTGCTGCGGACCATGCTCCTCATCCGCCGTCTCGAGGGGGCATGGGTAGAGGCCTATGTCCAGGAAGAGATCGGCGGGATCCCGCCGGCGCTCTCCACCGGTCAGGAGGCCGTGGCCGCCGGCGCCTGCGCGGCGCTCGGACCGGGCGACTTCGTCTTCACCACCCATCGCGGCCTGGCTCCGCAGGTCGCGCGCGGGCTCGACCCCGACCGCATCATGGCGGATCTCTACTGCCGGTGCGGGGGCTACAACAAGGGCAACTCCTACCACGTGACCGACATGAGCCGCGGCGTCGTGGGCATGGGCGGCATCGTGGCGGCCCAGGTCCCCGTGGCCGCGGGGATGGCGCTGGCGCAGAAGATGCGGGGCACGGACCGCGTCAGCCTGGCCTTCTTCGGCGACGGCGCGGCCAACGAGGGGGCCGTGCACGAGAGCGCCAACCTGGCTGCCATGTGGACGCTGCCGCTCATCCTCCTCTGCGAGAACAACGGCTACTGCATCTCCCAGCCCGTGGCGGTGGCCGTGAAGGCGTCCTCCATCGCGGCCCGGGCCGCAGGCTACGGCCTGCCCGGCCTCGTCGTGGACGGCAACGATCCGCTCGCCGTGCTTGAGGCCGTCGGCGCCGCGGTGGCCCGGGCGCGGGCGGGGGGCGGCGCCACATTCATCGAGGCCAGAGCCCTGCGGCTCGGCGGCCACCTCGCCCACGATCCGCAGAGCTACCGCAGCAAGGAGGAGATCGCGGCCGCGTGGGAGCAGTGCCCCATCAAGCGCTTCCGCGAGCGGCTCCTCGGCGAGGGGCTCCTCACGACCGAGGCCTGCGCAGAGATGGAGGCCCGGGTGGAGCGCGAGGTGACGGCAGCGGTGGGATTCGCTCGCCAGAGCCCGTTCCGCGACCCCGCCGAGGCCTTCGAGGACCTGTGGGCATGACGGCCGGGGGGCGCGCCTTCGACCGGAGGCTGTTCAGGGCGGGCGGCGCGGTGCCTCCGGAAGAGCGCGGGTGGCCGAGCTTCCGGGGGGCGATCAACGAGGCCATGCGCGAGGAGATGCGGCGGGACCCCTCGGTGTTCCAGATGGGCGAGGACATCGCCGGCGCCCCGCCCTTCGGCGTGACCACGGGCCTCGCCGCCGAGTTCGGCCCCGAGCGCGTCCGCGACACCCCCTGCTCCGAGGTGGCGGTGGTGGGCGCGGCGGTCGGGGCGGCCATCGGCGGCATGCGCCCCGTCGTCGAGTTCCAGTTCGGCGACTTCCTCTCCGTCGCCGTGGACCAGCTGACGCATCAGGCCGCCATGCTCCGCTATCTCACCGGCGGCCAGGTCAAGGTGCCTCTCGTGCTCCGCCTCCCCTGCGGCGGCGGTCAGGGCGCAGGATCGCAGCACTCCCAGGCCCTCTACTCGTGGTTCGCGCATGCGCCGGGGATCAAGGTGGCGCTGCCCGCGACCTCCGCCGAGGCCAAGGGCCTGATGCGGGCGGCCATCCGGGACGATAACCCCGTCCTCTTCTTCGAGCACAAGATGCTCTACCGGACGCGCTGGCCTGTCCCGCCCGAGTTCAAGGACCCCGACTACCTGATTCCCTTCGGCCGGGCCGCCGTGCGGCGCGCGGGCGGCGACGTTACGGTGGTGGCGACGCTGGTGGCGTTGCACCACGCGCTGGCCGCGGCGGAAGCGCTGGCGCGGGAGGGCATCTCGGCGGAGGTCATCGACCCGCGCACGCTCGTCCCGCTGGACGGCGACACCATCGTCGACTCCGTGCGGAAGACCGGGCGCCTGCTCGTGGTGGACGAGGCCTATCTCACGTGCAGCATCCAGAGCGAGATCATCGCCCTGGTGACCGAGCGCGCGTTCGGCGCCCTCAGGGCAGCCCCTCGCCGACTCGGCAATCCCGGCGTCCCCGTCCCCTTCCCGCCCCCGCTGGAGGACGTGGTGCTGCCCGGTCCGGCCGCCATCGCCGCCGCGATCCGCGATATGGTGGCTTGGTAGTCAGGCGGCGGCCTGGCCATGGACGAGGTCGGCCAGGTCTGACGGCGCCCTGGAGACGGCCCAGGCCCACCGGCCGAACCCGCCGTGCTGGCTCACCGCGCGCGCCCACTCGTCCAGCGCGGCCCGCTTCGCCTGGTCCTGAGGGGAGTCCTGGCCCTTCACCTCGAGGACGAGCGTGATCCCCGTCGTGAGCCGCACGAGAAAGTCCGGCCGGTACTTCCGCACGACGCCATCGAAGACGTAGACGATCTCGAAGCCCAGGTGGTCGTTCTTCGCCCAGGCCAGGACGTCGGGGTCGGCGGGGCGGGGAGGCAGGGGCTCATGCCCTTCACGAGCGCACGTCGTGGGCGAGGTCATCTTGGGAACCTCCTGACCGGATTCTACTCCTGAAATGCAAGGAACTCGATGGTACGGATGGCCTCACCACGGATCCACACGCCGCGATTCATCGGCACGGGCTGCCAGGGGCCGTCATCCTCG
>JACPIQ010000115.1 GCA_016188005.1 Candidatus Rokuibacteriota bacterium
CCGCTCTCAGCGCGCCGCCGGCCTCCGGCCGCTTGCACTCTCACGCGGGCTCGGAGTACAACACTCGTGCTTGGGGCGCTCGCCCACTGGCCGGTTTTCACCCGTCCACGACTGGCCGGTTTTCAGGTGTCCACCGAGGGCGATGCCGGGTGCCGTCCTTGGTGGTGAGGGTCCAATAGTCGCTCGGCGCGTCGTACCGGAGATGCGCGAGGATGTCGTCCTTGGTGCGGTAGAGGCTCTGGGCGCCGTCCACGAGGGCGAGATCGTAGCTGCGGCCGCCGAAGAAGAGCTTGAAGGTGTCGTCCGAAGCGGTCAGCGTGTTCTTCGTGTCCCGCGTGATCTGACCGCCCACATCGAGGGTCCAGCCCAGCCCGGCGGATTGGCCCTGGGTGCGGGCTCCCAACTCGTCGACGGTCCGGCTGTCGTAGCGGAGGACGACCGCCGGCGCCATCCCCGCGGCCCCAGCTGGGGCCACGGCCCGGATCTGGGCTGTGGCCGCACCCGTGAACAGGTCCGAACCTACACCCTCGATGGCGATGGTGTCCTCGGACTCGGTTCCCTGGGCGGGCACAATGGATAGGGTCATGACCATGACTATCGCGATGCTGAGCAGAAGTTGGCGCATGCTTGCCTCCCGGCTCATGGGGCATTGCGGATCGTTGGACCCCACCGTGCCGTGTGGTGCCTTGCTCATCAATGAACGGGTGAGCGCAACAGATGGAGGAACGGTTCGAGGCGCGTCGAAGGTCACGTGGCCGGCGCCGTGCGCCGGGCGATGAATCGCCCAGCCAGTCAACGGCGTCGTGTCACTGCCTGGATCCTGGGTTTGGGAGCACTGTCCACGGGCGAGCCGGAGTCCCTGGCGGCGCCGCCGGTGGCTCGATGCCGGATTCCGGGAGCCGGGCGGCCGCGGGGAACGGAGGCCCTGAGCCCCCAGGGCCTCCGGCGGGGGCCCGGCCGCACCGACGCGGCGCTTCGAGGGATCGCGCAAGAGCACCACCAGGGGGAGGGTGGGCTCTGCGGCCGTCAGGGGCGGCGACGGGGCCGCCGCGGCTGTAGTCGCCTCCGTCCGGGTCGGGCTGAAGAGGTTCCGTGCCGCGATGCTGTCCACTGCGGTGGACAGCGGCACGGGCGACTTCCTCTGATCCTGGATCTCCGCGAGCCGTCCGTGGTCGGGCAGCGTGACCCCGTCGGGAACCGGAGGAAGGGGGCGCCGGACGAACAGGCTCTGGTAGACCATCCAGGCCAGGAGCCGGCTACCGCCACCAGGGCCGCGTTGACCACCAGCACGACGCCGCGCTGCCGCCGCGAGAGGCCGCGACTCACGGAGACGCTCCGCGATGAGTCGGAAGCCGGCTCATCGCCCGCCGGTAGGCGCCTGGCCGCAAGCCGGCGTGCTCCTGAAACCGCCGCGACAGATGCGAGGCATCCGCGAAGCCTGCGCGCTCCGCGACCCGCTCGAGCTTGTCGTCCGTGGCGACGAGGAGGCGTCTGGCCACCTCGACCCGCACCCGCGTGATGAAGGCCTCGAGCGGGCAGCCGAGCTCCCTCGCGCAGAGATCGACCAGGTGCCGGCGCGACACGGCTAGGGGGCGGCGCACCTCGCCGACTCTGGCCTCGGCGAAGTGCGAGGCGACGAAATCGACGGCGCGGGTCACGTGGGGCCCGAGGTGGGGAACCGCGTTGGCGCCGGGCCCGAGGGCCGCGGCGAGGTGGTCCAGGAGCTTGCCCATGGGCACCGGCTGGTCGAGCATGCTGACCGCACCCAGCCGCGCCAGGTTGTAGATCGTGCTCGGCTGGCTTTGCCTGAGCAGGACGATGGCCGGCGCGTGAGTCGTCCGGGCGCGGAGCGCGTGGATGGCGGCAGCTGCGTCGAGGCGCGGCGGCGCGTGCTCGACGAGGACCGCGTCAGGCGTGAGGCGGCTCAGCACGAGAAGGGCCTCGGCGATGGTCGCAGCCGCCGCAACCTGGACCCTACCGTCGAGCAGGACCGCCACGGCCGCTCGGAACCCGAGGTCCCCATGCGCGACGAGGAGGCGGGGGCCCCGCACCTGCGTCCTCGCCTCGCCTGCCGAGGAGAGTGCCGCCGCTACTTCCCGGGGCCGCTGATCGCCATGCTCCAAACGAACCATGCGCCCCTCCAACGACCATCGCGGGCGTGACGCCCCGACGGATGGTGCTGAGCGTCGAGGAACTTAAGGGGGCGCACGGCGCCATCAATGGACGGATGAGCGAAAGCCGTGGACGTGGACTCTGCGCCGCGCGCTCCGCGCGGGCCCCCACTGTTTCTATCAATAGGCGTGCCAGCGCCGGCTCTCGGGGGATGTCTTTAGGCGACGGGCACTTGCGCAGGCGCCTATCCTGGACTTGCCCCGTGGACTGTGCACAATCGAGGGGGATGTGCACTGCCAACAGTGCATGCTCCCTCCAGACAACTGTCCCGGGCAGGGAAGGCTGGTGGCGGGCGCCCGCCTCCCTACCGGGTCAGCGACGGTCGAGGGCGAGGTGGATGAGCCGCGAGATAAAGGCGGGATAGGAGGGGCCCGAGGCCTCCCAGAGCCGCGGGTAGGCGGATGTGGCGGTGAAGCCGGGGATGGTGTTGATCTCGCTCACCAGCAGCCGGTCGGCCCGCTCGCCCGCTTGGCTCCCTGGTCGCGGTTCGCGAAGCCCTGCCGGGAGGGCGGGCGACTCCCTGCAGGTGCTCGTCGATGAGGGGTTCTTCTCGCACACAAGGGGTCTCGCAGCGCCCCCTGGGGCTGACGATGCGCCGCCTCGCCCGCCCACCGCGCCTCTACGTGACGATCGCCCCGTTCGGCGCGGGGCGCTGGACGGTCAGCAGCGTCGCCGCCCGGGGATCCACACACCCGACGCCGAGGAGCATGCCCTGCGACTCGATCCCCCGGATCCGCGCTGGCGCGAGATTCGTCGCCACGACCACCTGCATGCCGCGGAGCTCGTCCGGAGTGTAGCTCTGGGCGAGGCTGCCCACCACGGTCCGCGTCTCCCCGCCGACGTCGACCAGCAACTTGAGGAGGCGGTCCGAGCCCGGGATCGACTCAGCAGCAACGATTCCGCCGATCCGCAGCTCGATCCGCCGGAACTCCTCCAGGGAGATCACCTGGCTCACCCCTTTCGTCCTGATCGCTGAACCGCGGCGGCCGCCCCTGGAGGAGGGCCTCGATGCCCTCCTTCCAGTCAGCGCGGCCCCAGATCCGCGCGAAGCATGCCGGGTCGTCCGAGCCGCGCAAAGCGCATTTCGCGGCCCGGAGGGCGGTCGAGGACGCGGCAGTGAGATGGTGGGCCTCTGCGATGGCTTCCTCTCGCAACCGCCCCGGTGAGGCCACGTGGCCCACGAGCCCGATCGCGGCAGCCTCCCGGACCTCGATGCCCTGTCCCGTGAGCAGTAGCCGTGTGGCGGGGGCCCGGCCGACGGCGCTCGTCAGCCGGGAGATCGTGCCCCACCCCGGGATGAACCCGTAACCCAGCTCCGGCAGACGGAAGCTGGCCCCGGGCGCGGCGATTCGAAGATCGCAGGCGAGTGCCAGCGCCAGCCCGTCGCCGATGACCTGGCCGTTGATGGCCGCGATCGTCGGCAGCGGTAATGATTCGAGACGGGCGAACACGCTCCGCCCGGCGCGGGCGACATCCGCCCCGTCGGGCACCGTTCGCCAGTACTTCAGGTCGCCACCGGTACAGAACACGCCCTCGAGTCCGCTCGCGATCACTGCCGCTCGGGTGTGATGGGTGCTCTCGAGGTCTTGCAGCAGGCGGTCCAGCTCACCGAGCGCCTCGCGGTCCAGCGCGTTGATCGGGGGCCGGGTCAGCGTGAGCACCGCGATGCTGCCGTCCCACTTGCGATCCCATGCTCCCATGCTCAGCGCTCCTATCGAACCGGCTCGCCGCGCCCGGGCGGCTCGTGGCGGGAACCGCCCGGATCACACCGGAACACGCCGCGGGAGTCGTCGTAGAAGCGGCATTCGGCCTGAAGCATCGCTCGGAGCGCCTTCCTCGCGCGATGCGTCCGCACCTTCACCGCGGCGACGGAGCAGCCGAGGGCCTCCGCGGCGGCCTGCTCGCTGAGCCCCTCCAGATCCCGCAGCAGCAGGCTGGCTCGCAGCGGAGGCGACAGCCGGTGGATGTACTGCTGCAGACAGGCCGCCATCTCGCTCTGCTCGAGCCGCTCCTCGGCGGATCGCGCGCCATCCGGGACATCGGATGGACCGGGCCCATCGGCGTCAGCGTCCAGCGAGGCCGTCCGGCTCGATTCGCGGGCGGCCCGGCTCTTGAGGTGATCGAAGGCGACGTTGGAGGCGATGTGGAAGATCCAGGTGGTGCGCGCCTCGGGTGCCTGGAGCGAGGGGAGGCCACGGTGGACCCGGGCGAGCGCCTCCTGGGTCACGTCCTCGGCATGGCCCGGGTCCCCGACGAGCCCGGCCACGTACCGTGTCAGCCGTGGCCGGTACTCCCTGACGATTGCCTCGAACTCATGGGATTCCATGGGCCCTCCACTTCCCAGGACGAGATCCCGGGGCTCGAAGTTACCGGGAAGCGCCCTTCCCAGCCGCCTCGACGGTACAGCCCCAGGGCCTCGAACACCACAGACCTCGGTTCCCGACGCGCATCTCCGCGCGAGGCGGGCGGCTGTCCGCCCCCTCGCCGGGATCCGTCATCTCCTCAGCCGCAGCACCGGGACGACGTGGTGTCGGCCGGCCTGTCTTCTCCCTGCCCCAGGAGGCGATTCGCCCGGGCGATCATGAGCCTGGCCGGCGTCTCCTTGACCTGCTGGGCGACGGCGACGGCCGCCTGGAGCTGGTCGTTCGTGATGCCCGCCTCGCGAGCCTTCTGCACGTGGTAGGCCAGGCAGGGTTCACAGTTGGCCGCGATCGCCGCCCCGACGGCGACGAGCTCCTGATGGACTTCCGACAAGGTCGCATCCATTCCTGGGCCCTCCTCCGGTTGGTGTGGGACTCTTCGGTGCCGTCACCTGGAAAGACGAGATGCCCTGGCCCAACGTTACCGCGGCGCCGCACGAGCCCCGTGGCCGGGCGCGCCGGCGTCAGCGAGTGCCGAGACGCCTCTCCGGAAGCCGGCACCGCTCCTGCGCCGGTCCGGCCGGCGCTCGCCGGCCCCTCGCCGCCGGCCTCACCGGCCGCGGAGCGGTTCCAAGTTCGTAGAGGCGGCGGTAGTGCGGGTTCCCCACCAGGAGCTCGTCGTGCCGGCCCTGGCCGACGATGCGGCCGTCGTCGAGGAGAATGATGAGGTCGGCGTCGGCGGCCACGCGAAGGTCGTGGGTGATCGTGAGAGAGGTCCGGCCCGCCATGAGGCGCCCCAGCGCTTCTCTGACCTTCGCCTCGCTCTCGACGTCGAGCCCCGCCATCGGCTCGTCCAGGATCAGGATGGGGGCATTGCGGACGAGCGCGCGCGCGATCGCGATCCGCCGGCGCTGGCCGCCGGAGAGCGTGCAGCCCCGCTCGCCGACGACCGTGTCATAGCCGTGTTCGAGCTCGACGATGAAATCGTGGGCGTTGGCCGCGCGGGCGGCGGCCCCGATCTCGTCCGGGGTGGCATCGAGCTTGCCGTACGCCATGTTCTCCCAGATCGTCGTGCTGAAGAGGACCGAGTCCTGCAGGACCACGGCGGTCTGGTCGCGCAGCGAGGCCAGCGTGTAGCGGCGGATGTTTCTCCCATCGACGAGGACCCGTCCGGCGCTCGGATCGCAGAAGCGGCTGCCCTGAAGCAACCCGCCGAGAAAGGCGAGGGAGGCGGGGAGCGGCCGCTGCAGCAGGACGTGATCGAAGCTTCACCGACCAGGGGGCGAGCAGCTCGGTCACCGACAGCCCCAGTATGCAGATCGTGGCGAGCAGCAGGGCGCCCTTCGCCTGGCGCAGGGGGGTGAGGGCAAATCCCCGCCCGGGACGACAGCTACTCGGGGGATCCCGCCAGCCGGTCGCAGGCTTCGATGTTGGCGATGTGGCGCGTCTTCCTCAGGGCCGCACTGCCGGCGCCTCGATCGTCATCCCGCGCGCCCGCCACATCAGGAACAGCTCGAGATCCACGAGCTCGGGGGCGCCGTATGCATACGGTTCCGCGCGCATCCCGACGAGACAGCCGCGCAGCCGCCGCTGGAGCGAGCCGAGCCCTTGCCACTCCAGCCGGTAGAGCGGGTACCCGGTCGGGTGCGCCTGCGGAATGACGTTGCCCGCGAGCCGCCGCCCCCAGTGGTCGTCGTGACACTGGCCGCAGGAGAGATTGAGCTGGCCCTGGCGCCGATGGAAGGTGGCGCGGCCGGCATCGAGGAACGGCTGTGTCCGCTCGTCGATCGCGACCTCGACCGGCCGGCCGCGCGACTGGCGTGCGACGTAGGCGGTCAGCGCGAGCAGGTCCCTGCTTTCCCAGTCGAGCGGCGGCGCCTGCTGCCGGTCCGTGCGGCAGAGGTTGATGCGCTGCTCGAGATCGATCGGCCGTCCCTTCGCGGTGCTGAACGACGGATGGCGCGCGGCGACGCCCGTCATGCTCGCGCGGGCGTCGCCATGGCAGTCGGCGCAGGCGCGGCCGGTGGCGCCGGTCTTCCGGTTCCACAGCGCTTCGCCCTCGAGCACCCAGAGCAGGCCGGGATTGGCGCTGTCGTCGTCCTGCATCGCGCGGGTCTCGCGGCTCATGAAGTCGTAACCCGAGCGGCGTTCGGAGCGCGGGATCTCGCCGGCGAAGGCCGCCGCCGCCAGCGCGACCGCACTCACCGCGGCGCAGACTTGCCGGACTGACAGCATTCCCCCGCTCGATCACTCGACGGTGATGGCGGCCGACTCCGTCAGCGAGAAGTCCTTGTCGCCCGTCCAGTGGAACGCGAGGGTGCCGCTCTCCGTGGCGACCGTCGAGAAGACGAGGAACGGATTCGCGGCGATCGCCGGGTGGAGCTCGGCGCGGAAGACTTCCGTACCGTTGTAAGTACACACGAAGAGCCGGACGATGTCGCGCGGGATCGGCGCGCCCACCTGGCTCCGGCGATACCCGGTCTCCATCGGATGCGAGATCAGCGTCTTGATCTCGATGATCTCGCCGCGCTTTGCCCGTTTCGGCACGTTGATCATCGCGCTCGCCACGGTCACGTCTCCTCCAGGCACGCTGCCAGGGTCACCACGACCGCCGCGCTGGTCGACCAGAACGAGCCGTCACTCAGCTCCGAGATCGCGACGACGGTCTGGGTGTCGGCGAGCCGGATGCGCGTCGCCACGCTCGCCCGCCCAGCGCGGGGCCCGAGACGGAAGCTGGCGACGTTGGGCTGCGGGTTCTTCTCCGTGAAGACGTGGATCGCCCGCACGTGGTCGGCCTCGGTCATGGGACTCTCGACGCTGACGGCGAGCGGGACGGTGTTGCCGTTCTCGACCAGCGGTGGCAGCTCGAGCTTCACCCTGCCCGGAGTGACCCGAGCCGAGCCCACGACCTTGCGGATGGCCTCTCGCATCGCCGCGGGCGTCGCGCGCGGGGGCTCGGCAGCGGCCGCCGACGCCAGCCCGAGACCGGCGACGGCGCCCCCGGCGACCACCAGGAATTCTCGACGGGATGCCCGTCTCTTCATTCAGTCCTTCAATGTCATCAAGAAGGCCACCACGTCCTCGATCTGCTCCGCGCTGAGGACCGGCTGGCCGCGGTAGGCCGGCGCAACCCGCACCAGTCCCTCGGTACGATGATACGCCGGCATGATCGTCGCCGGGTTGACCCGGCCCGGATCGACGATCTGGAGCCGTAGCTGGCCCTCGGACAATCGGCCGCCGACTCCCCTGAGATCGGTGGCGAGGTCGCCCTGGAGCCGCTCCTCCGGGAACGGCCCGCTGTGACAGAGCAGACAGAGGCCGACCTGGCGGCTGGCGACGATCGCGCGGCCCCGCGCCGGATCGCCCTTGGCGCCCGTGAGCGGCTGCCGTATCGCATCGTCTGCACGCGCAACGCCGGCCATGCCGCAGACCGCGACGAGCGCAGCGCCCCACGTCGCGACCGCTCTCACCCGAAGACCTCGGCGCCGATGGTGCGGAACCAGGCCTCGGCCAGCGCGGCCTCGAGCGCCCGCGTCGCGCGCGGTGCGTGCGCCGGACTCACGCCGCCGGAGCCCGGCACCTCGGCCAGCTGGCCGCTCGAAGGTGCGTAGACACCGGCCACCGAGATGCCGTAGTCGGGTGCGACCAGGCTGTAGCAGGTGTTGATCAGCTTGGGGACGGACGGCGCCGCGCCCGTGACGAGCCGTGCGACCGCCGCCGCGCACGTCTTGGCCTGCGAGTTCGCGGCGAAGGCGGATTTCGGCATCGCGCCGGCGATCGCGGCGTCACCGATGACGTGAATGCCGGTCTGGAGCGTCGACTCGAAGGTCACGGGATCGATCGGGCACCAGCCGCTCCGGTCGGTGACGCCTGCGGCGTCCGCGATGCGGCCCGCCTTCTGCGGCGGGATGACGTTGGCGACCGCCGCCTTGTGCCGGCCGAAATCGGTGACCAGCGTGCGGGTGGCCGCGTCGACCGAGATGACCTTGCCGCCCTTGGACAGCGGCACCCACTCGAGCAAGCCCGGGTACAGCTCGGTCCACGCCTGCTGGAACAGCCGCTGCTTGGAGAAGGTGTCCTTGGCGTCGAGGACGATCAGCTTGGATTTCGGCTTCTTCGTCTTGAGATAGTGCGCGATCAGGCTCGCGCGCTCGTAGGGCCCGGGCGGGCAGCGGAACGGATTCGCCGGCGCCGAGATGACGACGAGCCCGCCGTCGTCCATCGCCTCGAGCTGCCGGCGCAGCAAGAGAGTCTGCTCGCCCGCGCGCCACGCGTGGGGCATGTGCCCGGCCGCCGTCTCGTCGTAGCCCGGCAGCGCGCCCCAGCGGATGTCGATGCCGGGCGCCAGCACCAGCCGGTCGTACGGCAGGCGCGTGCCGTCCGCGAGGGTGACCCAGCGCGCCTGCGCGTCGACGGCAGTGGCGCTGGCGCGGGCGACGACGATGCCGGCCGCGGCGATGCGCTCGTACGTGAACTGCTGCGCACTCATCTCTCGCAAGCCGCCGATCACGGCGTTGCTGAGCGGGCAGGCGATGAACGTCGCGCTGGCCTCGACCAGTGTCACGGCGATGCGCGGGTCGGCCTGCCGCAGGGCGCGGGCGCAGCTCGCGCCGGCGAACCCGCCACCGACGACGACGACTCGCGGCGCGGAGCCTTGCGCACGGGCTGGCACGGGGAACAGCGCAGCCGAAGCCGCGACACCCAGCTTCAGGAACGCGCGGCGGCTCGGCCTCATCGCTGCGTGGCGTACCAGCCGGCGATCGCCTGGGTCTCCTCCTCGGTGAAACCCTTGGCGATCCGATCCATGACGGTGGCGGCCCGCTTCCCTGAGCGGAAGTCCTGCATCGCCCGCACGATCGCCGCCCGCTCGAGCCCGGCGAGCCGCGGGACGGGCGAGGTCACGCGCGCCGAGGCCGGATGGCAGCCCGAGCACGCCGCGGCGCCCGGAGGCGGCTCCGCCGATGCGACGACGGCCGCTGCGATCGAGACGGATCCGATGGCAG
Organism: Candidatus Rokuibacteriota bacterium; assembly: GCA_016188005.1. NCBI lineage: Bacteria > Candidatus Rokuibacteriota > Candidatus Rokuibacteriota bacterium. The sequence continues at coordinate 9,536 of JACPIQ010000115.1, forward strand.
CGGCCAGGGCCTTGCGCATCGCCTACACCAGCTGGATGCCGTGGTTCTTCAGCGGGAACGTGCGGACGCGGCGGCCGGTCGCATTGAAGAAGGCGTTCAGGACCGCCGGCGCCGCCACGCAGATCGTCGGCTCGCCGACGCCGCCCCAGAACCCGCCGGACGGCATGATGATCGACTCGACCTTCGGCATCTGCGCGATCCGCATCGAATCGTAGGTATCGAAGTTCTGCTGCTCGATGCGGCCGTCCTTGACCGTGCACTCCTCCATGAACAGCGCCGACAGTCCGTACACGAAGGAGCCGGCCATCTGCCGTTCGATCTGCGCCGGGTTGACCGCGTAGCCGGGATCGATCGCCCCGACGATGCGCTGCACCTTCACCTTGTTGCCGCCGCTGACCGAGATCTCGGCGCACGCGGCCACGTAGCTGCCGAACGACATCATCTGGGCCAGTCCGCGGTGGACGCCCCGCGGCGCCGGCTTGCCCCATCCCGCCCGGTCGGCCACGGCGTTCAGCACGGCGAGGTGCTTCGGATGCTTGGTCATCAGCTTGCGCCGGAACTCGAGCGCATCCTGGCCGGCGGCATGAGCGAGCTCGTCCATGAAGCATTCCATGAAGATGGCGTTCTGGTTGATGTTCACGCCGCGCCAGAACCCCGGCGGGACATGCGTGTTGCGCATCGCATGGTCGATCAGGAGATTCGGGACGCTGTAGCCGAAGGCGAAATCCCCGCTCGGGTGGAGCCCCTGGAAGGTGAGAACGTCCTTCCCGTTCTGGAGATTCTGCGGGAACACGGCGGCGAGGATCGACTGTCCCGACAGACGCACATGCAACCCGGTCAGGCGTCCGCCTGCGTCCAGCGCCCCGGTCAGCTTCGCCTGCATGACCGGGTGATACCGGCCGTGCGTCATGTCTTCCTCGCGCGACCACAGGAGCTTCACGGGCGTGCCCGGAATCTGCTTGGCGATCTGGACGGTCTGGGTCACGTAGTCGTGAAAGGCCCCGCGCCGGCCGAACCCGCCGCCGAGATTGATCTTGTAGACCTCACACTTGTCGGCCGGGAGGCCGGACGCCGCCATCGTTGCCGCGAACGCGGCCTCGCCGTTCTGCGTCGGGACCCAGACCTCGCAGCGGTCCGCCGTCCAGCGCGCCGTCGCGTTCATCGGCTCCATCGTCGCGTGGTTCAGGAACGGATAGGCGTAGACCGCCTCGACCCTCTTCGCCGCGGCGGCGATGGCTTTCGCGTCGCCATTCTGGTTGCCGATGAAGGCCTGATCGGCATCGAGGCCGGCTTTCAGCATGTCGGCGATGGTGGCGCTCGACGCCTTGGAGTTCGGGCCCTCGTCCCAGACGATGGGGAGCGCGTCGAGCGCGGTCTTGGCCTGCCACCACGTGTCGGCCACCACGCCGACCGCGGAATCGCCGACCGGCACCACCTGCCGGACGCCTGGCATGCCCTTGACCTTCGCGGCCTCGAAGCTCTTCACCTTGCCGCCGAACACCGGGCAGTCCTTGATCGCGGCGTTGAGCATCCCGGGCAGCTTCAAGTCCGAAGCGTAGATCTGCGCGCCGGTCACCTTCGGCATCGTGTCGAGGCGCTTCATCGGCTTCCCGATGAGCTTCCAGTCCTTCGGGTCCTTGAGCGTCACGTTGGCCGGCGGGGTCAGCTTCGCGGCGGCTGCCGCGACCTTGCCGTACGTGGTCGTGCGGCCGGAGGGCCTGTGCGTGATCACGCTGTTGGCGGCGGTGCACTCGGCGGCAGCAACGTTCCAGGCGTCGGCCGCCGCCTGGACCAGCATCATCCGCGCCGTGGCGCCACCCTTGCGGACGTACTCGTGCGACGTCCGGATGCCGCGGCTGCCGCCCGTGGAGAAATCGCCCCACACGCGCTTGCGCGCGACGCTCTGGCCGGGCGTCGGATACTCGGTCGTCACCTTCGACCAGTTGCACTCGAGCTCCTCGGCCACCATCTGCGCGAGGCCGGTGAGCGTGCCCTGCCCCATCTCGGACCGCGCGATCCGGATCACGACCGTGTCGTCGGGGCGGATGACGACCCAGGCGGTGATCTCGGGCGACCTGTCCTGCGCGCGGGCGAGGCTCGCGCCGAACGGGATCCTGAGGCCCAGGGCGAGCCCGCCGCCGACCGCGGTGGTGCCGATGACGAAGGAGCGGCGGTTGATCTTCGCAGCCTCGGTGATCATGGCCTCTCCTCCCTCATGCCTTCGCCGCAGCGTGGATGGCTTGACGCACCTGCTGGAACGTGCCGCAGCGGCAGATGTTCGTGATCGACGCATCGATGTCGGCGTCGGTCGGCTTCGGCGTGTCCTTCAGGAGCGCGGCCACGGCCATGATCATGCCCGCCTGGCAATAGCCGCACTGCGGCACCTCGTGGTCGACCCAGGCCTTCTGCACCTTGTGCAGGACGCCGCCGACGGCGAGGCCTTCGATGGTGGTGATCTGCTTGCCCACCGCGGCGCTGACGGGCACCACGCAGGAGCGGACCGCCTTGCCGTCGATGTGCACCGTGCATGCGCCGCAGTGCGCGACGCCGCAGCCGTACTTGGTCCCCGTCAGGCCGAGCTGCTCCCGGATGGCCCACAGCAGAGGCGTGCCGGGATCGACGTTGACCTCGCTGGTCCTGCCGTTGATCGTCAGACGTGCCATGGCGTGACCTCCCTGGGTTTCGGTGCTGGAAATATCCGCCCTCGCGCCTCTCGATGCAAGCAGTCGTCGCGGCGGGATCAGGACGTCGGCTTGCAGTGCGTCCGGGGCGCCTGTACACTCACCAACGTTTGGCAATGGCACAGAAACTCCTCAGCCGCACCCGCTGACCGCGCTCGATGCAGATCTGGGTCGACGCCGACGCTTGCCCCCAGGCCATCAAGGAGATCCTGCTCCGGGCCGCTGAGCGCGCGCAGGTGCTGACAACGCTGGTCGCCAACACGCTGCTTCGGACGCCGTCGTCGCCCTTCATCCGGGCCATCCGGGTGCCGCAGGGGTTCGACGTGGCAGACCACCGCATCGTGCAGGAGATGCAGCCGGGCGACCTCGTGGTCACGGCCGACATCCCCCTGGCCGCCGAGGTCATCGCACGCGGAGGGCACGCGCTCGACCCTCGAGGCGAGCTGTACTCGGAGGACAATGTCCGCGAGCGCCTCGCCATTCGCAACCTGATGCAGCAGCTGCGCGCGAGCGGGGCGCTCATCGGCGGCCCGGCGGCGTTCGCCCAGAGCAACCGGCACCTGTTCGCGAATCACCTCGACCGCTTTCTGACCAAGCAGCGGCCGGCCTGATCCCCGGCGACAGAGGGCGCGACCGAGGTCATCGCGAACGGCGGCGCTCCTCGAGCTCCGCGAGCGTGCGCGGCCAGTCCTCTCGGAGCAGGCGCGAGAGCGCGCGGTCGGCGAGGAGCTTCCCGCCCGTCTGGCAGCGCGCGCAGTAGTTCGTCTCGTTCTCGGCGTGGACGATCCGCTGCACGGGCGCGCCGCAGTCGGGGCAGGGCTTTCCGTAGCGTCCGTGCACCGCCATCCCGTCCCGGAAGGCCGTCACCCCCTCGGGGAACCCCTCGCCCGCCTCGCGCCGGAGCCGCTCGATCCAGTCGATGAGCGTGGCCCGCGTGGCCGCGTGGAAGCGCGCGCTCTCCTCCTCGGTGAGCTGGCGGGAGAGCTTCACCGGAGACAGCCGCGCCCGGTGGAGGATCTCGTCCGCGTAGGCGTTGCCGATCCCGCTCACGAGGCGGGGGTCGGTGAGGATGCGCTTCAGCGTGTGGTTCTCGCGCGCGAGCGCGGCCCGGAAGGCCGCGAGGTCGGCCTCGAGCACCTCGAGCCCGCCGGGGTCGTGCTCGCCGAGGGCGGCCTCCCCGCGCACGACGTGGAGGGCAGCCCGCCGGGTGGTGCCGGCCTCGGTCAGCACGAGCGTCCCCGCGGTGAAGTCGAGCGCCGCCAGCCCGATCTTTCCCGGCAGCCGCGCTCCCGCTCCCCGCCAGTGCAGGCGCCCCGCGATCATCAGGTGGAGCACGAGGAAGAGGTCCCCCTCGAGGGCGATCACGATGCGCTTGCCGAGGCGCCGGAGCCCCCGCACCTCCCGGCCCCCGGCCTCGACGAGGGGCGGGTCGACGGAGCGGAGCACGAATGGGCTCGCCAGCCTCGCGCGCTCCAGGCGCGTCCCCACGATCCGGGGCCTGAGCGCGTCGATGTAGACGGTGACGTCGGGCAGCTCGGGCACGGCGTGGGGGGTCAGCGGCGCCGGGCCGCCCGGACGGCTCGGCGTTGGCCGGTCGCCGGCGGACGGGCCAGGCGCTCCAGCTCGGCCAGGCGCCGCTCGATCGTGCGGAGCACCGGAGCCATGGCGTCCACTCCGCGCGGCTGGCTGAGATAGCCCCGCTCGAGCAGTGCGACGAACGCGTCGGCGATCCGGTCCGGCGCGAGCCGGCCCTCGGGGCGGTACCACTTGTAGAGCCAGTTGCACGCGCCGAGGATCGCGAACACCAGGAGGATCGGATTGACGTCGCGGAAGGTCCCCTGGCGGATCCCCCGCCGCACGACCCCCTCGATGGTCCGGTCGTACTGGCGCTTGGTCCGGGCCACGCGCTGCGCGAGCTGTGCGGGGAGCTCGCTCTCCTCGCTGAAGAAGACGGCGAGGAACGGCAAGTGGGTGGTGAGCATGCGCACCTGATGATGTACGATGCGCCGCAACGTCTCGTCGGGAGGCAGACCCTGTTGGACGATGGCCTCCAGACCCCCGTGAAACGCCTCGATGGTGCGCTCGAAGACCCGCCAGAGAAGCTCCTCCTTGCTGGACACGTACCGGTAGAGCGTGACCTTCGACACGCCCACCCGGGCCGCGATGGTCTCGAGCGTCGTCGCGTGGTACCCCACCCCGCCGAAGCAGACGGCGGCTGCCCGGACGATCTCCTCTTCGACGAGCCGGGCGACGGCCTTGCGACCGGTCCGGCGCCCTCCCTCAGGCTGTCTTGACATCCGCCCGCCCTCCGTACTACTGTGAACGCGCCGGTTCAGTAAGTTAACTCCGACGTAACCCCAGTGGGGGTCCGCCATGGCCAGCCCGCGCACCACCGTCGCCGGACACGATACCGCATTCGCCGACGGCCGTCCCGGCGAGGCGCCGGCGTTGCGCCGGCCGTGCGAGGACGCCCCTGAGGATACCCGGCCTCCACGTCCCGGCGGGGGTCGACCGCGCGCCGTGCCGACGGATCTGGACAGAGAGAGGTGACCGCCATGGAGCCCGACACCGTTCACTACGACCGACACTTCGGCCGCCTCGTGAGAGACAAGACCCAGAGCAACATCCCCATCAAGCCCGTGTACGGCCCGGCGGACGTCGACGGGCTCGACTACGATCGGGACCTGGGCAACCCTGGCGCGCCTCCCTTCACCCGCGGCCTCTACCCCGAGATGTACCGCCGGAACCTCTGGCTCAAGTCCCTGATCGTCTGCTACGCGACGCCGGAGGAGACCAACCGGGCCTTCAAGAAGTACATTGCCGCGGGCCAGACGGGTCTGCGTGTCCTGACGGACACCTCGACCCTCTCCGGGGTCGATCCCGACCATCCGCTCGCCCGGTACGACATCATGTGCAACGGCAGCCCCACGTTTGCGCTGAGCGAGTACGAGACCATGCTCGACGGCATCGCACTGGAGAACGTGGACCTCGAGTCGGCGAACTCGACGCCGTCCGGCAGCTTCTTCACCTACGTGTTCCTGGTCGCGCTGATGGAGAAGCGCGGCTTGGACATCTCGAAGCTGCGCGGCACGAACATCAACGATCCCATCCACGCCTTCATCGTGTACGGGACGCCGGAGTTCCCGCCGGCCGTCGCGCGACGGGTGAACCTGGACCTCATCGAATTCGGGATCCGCCACACGCCCCGGTGGCACCCCTGCACGCCGTGTGGCTACGACATGCGGGACGCCGGGCTCACGTCCCCGCAGGAGATGGCCTTCGTGATCGCCAACGCCCTGCAGTACTATGGTGACGCAAGCCGGGAGCGCGGCCTCCCCTTCGACGGGTTCCGGCCCATGGTGTTCTCCATGAGCTCGGAGTCGGACTTCTTCGAGACCATCGCGAAGTTCCGGGCCACGCGGCGGCTGTGGGCCCGGGCGGCCAGGGAACGGCTGGGGGCGTCGACCCCGCGCAGCATGTCGTGCCGGATCGGCATCCGCACCGCGGGCAACTCCATCTACCCGCAGAAGCCGCTCAACAACACCGCCCGCATCACGCTGCAGGTCTTGGCGGCCGTGCTGGGCGGCGTGCAGGCCATCGACCCGTCGGGGATCGACGAGACCTTCGGCCTGCCATCGGAGGAATCCCGCATCTTCGAGCTCGATCTCCAGCACATCATCGCCCACGAGGGGAACGTCCCTCTCACCGCCGATCCGCTGGGCGGCTCCTACTACGTGGAGTGGCTCACCACCAGGCTGGAGACCGAGGCGACCCGGCTGCTGGAGGAGATCGATCGCCTCGGCGGCATGTGGAAGTGCCTGGAGTCCGGGTGGCTGCGCCAGCAGTTCGACCGGACGACGACGGAGGTCCAGGGCGAGATCAACGACGGCAAGCGCCTGATCGTCGGCGCCAACTCGTTCCGCGGCCCGGACGGGGCCATCAGCCGCGCCGTCGTCGACGGGGCGTACAAGGTCCCGCCGGACGACAAGCGCTTCGGCGCCATCGACCGGGTGCGGCAGCTCCGGGAGGCGCGCGACGGAGAGGCCGTCAGGCGGCGCCTGCGCGACCTGGCGGAGGCCGTGCGGGAGCAGCGCAACGTGGTCCGGGCGGCGGTCGAGGCGACCAAGGCCTATGCGACCCTGGGCGAGATGGTGGGGACGATCCGGATGGCCCACGGCCTGTGCTTCGACCCCTACGAGCGCATCGCGGCCCCTGACTGTCTGGCACTCGTGTAGGGAGGGCGGCGCCCATGGTCCAGAGCGAAGCCAGGGTCCGCGTGCTGATCGGCAAGGTCGGGTTCGATCCCCACGATCGGGGCATTCTCGTCCTGTCTCGGGGGCTCCGGAACGCCGGCATGGAGGTGATCTTCCTCGGCAAGGTCATGACGGCGGAGGAGGTCGTCTCCGCCGCCATCCAGGAGGGCGTCGACGTCATCGCGCTCAGCGACCACTGCGGTGTCATGCGGCTCATCGGGCGGGACATCATGGCGGAGCTCGAGCGGCAGGGGGCGCCGGACATCTGCGTCGTGGCGGGGGGCATCATCCCGGAGGAAGAAAAGCCTGCCCTCGAGGCCATGGGGGTCACCGGGAACTACGGCATGGGGACCCCGATGGAGGAGATCGTCAGCCACATCGTCCAGCGCGTGAGCAGCCGGGCGAAGAAGGCCTAGCGCGGAGCCCTCGCCGGGGTCGCGCGCCCCCGGCTCTCAGGCGCTGCGCTCGGACCCCACGATGCTGACGAAGGACACGCACTCGCCGGGGGCGCCGCCGAGGTTGTGGGTCATGGCGAGCTTCCTGCCGCGGGCGACGCTCGGGATCTGGCGCGGGCCGGCCTCGCCGCGGAGCTGCAGCCAGGCCTCGAAGAGCATGCGCAGGCCCGAGGCGCCGATGGGGTGGCCGAAGGACTTGAGCCCGCCGTCGGGGTTCACCGCCAGCTCGCCGTCGAGGTCGAAGGTGCCCGCGAGCACCTCCTTCCACGCCGTCCCGCGCGGGGCGAAGGCGAGGTCTTCCATGAGGGTCAGCTCGGTGGGGGTGAAGCAATCGTGGACCTCGGCCATGGCCAGCTCGGCGCGCGGGTCCTTGATGCCCGCCTGGCGGTAGGCGTCGACGGCGGAGGCCGCCACCTCGGGGAAGGTGGTGTAGTCGTAGTCGGGATCGATGGGCCCGGCGGCGGGGCCCGCGATGAAGGACAGGGCCTTCACGAAGAGCGGCTTGTCGGTGTACCTGTGGGCATCCTCGGCCCGGACGATCACCGCGGCGGCCGCGCCGTCGCTCACGCCAGAGCAGTCGAAGATGCCCAGCGGCCCTGCCACGCGTGGCGAGCAGGCGATGACCTCCTTCGCGACCTCTTTCCTGAACTGGGCCCGCGGGTTGAGCGCCCCGTTCTTGTGGTTCTTCCAGGCGATGCGGGTCATGACGTCCTTGAGGAGGGCCTCGTCGATCCCGTACTTCTTGGCGTAGGCCGGGGCCAGCAGGCTGAACATGGCCGGCGCGGTGATGCCGGCCTGGGTGCCGTCGGCGGGGGCGGCGAGCCCGGGCAGCCCGGAGAACCCCGAGTCCTTCAGCTTCTCGACGCCGATGGCCATGGCCATGTCGTAGGCGCCGCAGGCGACGGCGTAGGAGGCGTTGCGGAAGGCCTCGGAGCCCGTGGCGCAGAAGTTCTCGAGCCGGCTCACCGGCTTGTAGTCGATCTTGAGCGGGCGGGAGAGCGTGAGCCCGCTCTGGCCGGAGAAGAGCGTGCCGAGCCAGAAGGCGTCGATCGCGTCGATGGGGACGCCGGCGGAGTTCAGGGCGCCGGTGGCCGCCTCCACGAGGAGATCGTCGACGCTCTTGTCCCAGTGCTCGCCGAAGGGCGTGCAGCCCATGCCGATGATCGCCACGCGGTCGCGGATGCCGTTGCTCGCCATGGTCAGATCTCCTTCACCTGGGGCGGGCACCCGGGCTGTCGCCACGCCCGCCCCCGCCGGATATTCGCGTTGCTTGATTCTCTTCGCGCGGCCTCAGCTGCTGCTGGCGCGGAGAGGACGCGCCTTCCAGAAGTAGTTGTGGACGCCGCCGGCCGTGAAGAGCCGCCGGAAGGTCATCTCCACTCGGGTGCCGATGGCGACCGCGGCGGGGTCCACGTCGGTCAGCTCGCACTGGAAGCGGCCGCCGCCCTCGAAGTCGATCACCGCGGCCACGACGGGCGGCGACAGCGAGTAGGCCAGCCGGTCCACCGTGAAGGTGGCGATGACGGCCGGCACATCGCTGAGCCGCTCGGGCGCCATCCGGTCCACGGCGTGGCACTTGAGACAGATGCGCTGGGGCGGCACGTGCCGGGCCCCACAGGCCTGGCAGCGGCTGCCCGTGAAGGCGAACTTCCACGCCCCGCCGCGGAAGGACGGCGGCGCCGCCGGGCGCTCGGGATCGGGCCGGCGCGGCGGCTCGCGGTCGAGGAAGCCGCGCCAGGTGAGGAAGGCCGCGTAGGGGACCGCGGCGCCCCCGGCGACCTGCTGCGCCACCGTCCCCGGCGCGCGGCGCGTGGAGAGCGCGGCAGTGGTGCGCCAGATCGTCACGTCGCAGCCGTCGGCCAGCGAGACCACCGCGAGGAGCTGATCGGGCGCGGCGCCGTCGAGGGTATCCGCCAGCAAGAGCCCCGCGTGCGCCGTCCCCGTGTTGCCCACCGTCGCGGAGAGGTCGTCGGCCACCGCCGCCGGCTTCGCCCCCACCGCCGCGGCGACCCGCTTGCAGGCCCGGGCATGCGGCCCGGCGACGATGAGCCGGTCCAGCGCCTGCGCCGTGACACCGGCCTGCTTGAGCGCCTCGGTCACGGCTGCCTCGCCCAGCGGCACGTAGGCGTGCTCGCCGAAGCGCTCCTCCCACTGGCGGGAGGCGGTGGCACCCGGCGGCCGCCAGCGATCGAGGAACTCGGCCGTGGCATGGGCCCAGGCGACGGGCTCGGCCAGGAGCGGCGCCTCGGCGGAGCCCTCGCCGCAGAGGAAGGCCACCGCCGCATCTCCGCCCTCGCGCTCGTCGGCGCCGCCGGGCAGTCCCGTGCGGATGTCGGCGCACACGGCCAGCGTCAGCCGCCCGGCGTCGAGCGCCGCGCGCAGCGCGCCTGCGCCCGAGCGCACCGCCCCCAGCATGTCCCAGGCCGGCGCGGTGAGATCGAGGCCGAGCGCCGCGTGGATCGCCGTGGCATTGGTCTTGTCGAGGTAACCTGGCGCGGCGGTGGCGAAGTAGAGGGCGGCCGGCCGCACCCGGGGCGCTGCCCGCAGCGCCGCCCGCGCAGCCTCCACGCCCATGGAGGTCGTGTCCTCGTCGTAGGAGGCGACGGCGCGGGTGCCCTTGCCGCCCGGCTGGCCGAGCGCGGCGGCCATCGCCGTGCGGTCGAGGCGGAAGTACGGGACGTAGGCGCCGTAGGCGACGATGCCGTTCATGGCTCCGCCACGTTAGCAGGGGGCGCCGGCGACAGTCAATCGGTCGTCACGCTGTCGTCACGCCGGCCGCTTGACCCGGTCCGCCGGGACCACCGCGACGGCGTCGATCTCGATGAGGTACTCGGCCTTGACGAGGCGCTTGACCTCGACCAGGGTGCTGGCGGGATAGGGGCGCCGGAAGTACTGGCCGCGGACCTCGTGGATCTGCGCGAGCCCGCTCATGTCGGTGACGTACACGGTGACCCGCGCCACGTCGTCCAGGTAAGCGTCCGGTGAACCCCACCTTCACGCCGAGGCCGTAGCGCCGCACGATAGTCGTCGTAGCTCATTCCCTGGAGGTGATCTATGGCAGCGGCGAAGTCTCGAACGAGGGCGGCGACGGCCCCGGCGGCCCCGGGGTCACGGCGAGCGTACTGGCGGGCGCTGGTGGCGGCGCACCAGGGGAGCGGGCTGAGCCTGGCGGCGTTCTCCCGGCAGCGGGGCCTGCGCAAAGGCACGCTCGGGTTCTGGCGGTGGACGTTCGCGCGGGAGACGGCGGCCGCGCCGCGGCCCATCCCCCCGACCTTCGTGCCGATCCAGCTCGCGCCGGCGCGGCCGGCGCCCGGCGCCGCCGGGGAGCTGGAGATCGCGCTGGGACCGGCTGTCCCAAATGCCAAACTCTGGCGAAAGAGCGCTGACTCGCCGCCCGGCGCGCGGAGCTGTTGCCCGTCGAGTACTTCCATCTCGTCTTCACCCTCCCGCATCCCCTCAACGCCCTCGCCCAGGGGACCCCCCGGCTCCTCTACACCCTGCTCTTCCGCGCCGCCGCCGACACGCTCACCACCTTCGGCCGCGATCCCCATTATCTCGGTGGCGATCTCGGCGTCACCGCGATCCTCCACACGTGGGGGCAGAATCTGTCTCAACACCTCCACCTGCACTGCGTCGTCACGGGGGGCGCCCTCGCCCCCGACGGCGCGCACTGGCTTTCCGCCCCGCCCGGCTTTCTCTTCCCCGTCCGCGCCCTCGCCCAGGTCTTTCGTGGCAAGTACCTCGACGCGCTCCGGCGCGCGTTCCACGCCGGCAAGCTCATTTTCGCCGGATCGACTGTCCCTCTCGCCGACCCCCGTGCCTTCGCTGAGTGGCTCCGCCAGCTCCGCCAGCCCGACTGGGTCGTGTACGCCAAACGCCCCTTCGCCGGCCCCGAGCAGGTCCTCGAGTACCTGGGTCGTTACACCCATCGTGTCGCGCTCTCCAACGAGCGCATCGTCAGCCTCGCCGACGGTCGCGTCGGCTTCCGCTGGAAGGACTACGCCGACGGCGATCGCGTGAAGGTGATGGAGCTGGCGGCGGCGGAGTTCATCCGCCGCTTCCTCCTCCATATCGTCCCCGAGGGCTTCGTCCGCATCCGCCACTTCGGCCTCCTCGCCAACCGCACCCGCACGGCCAAGCTCGCCCAGTGCCGACAGGTCCTGGCCCAGCCCGCTGCCCCGCCCGCCCGGTCGAGTCGGTGCACGCTCTGATGCTGCGGCTGACCGGCATCGACATCGACCGCTGTCCCGTGTGCCAGCAGGGGCGCGTGCAGCACGGCCATCCTGCCGTCGGCGGCGCGCCCCGCTCGCCTCGCGCCGATCTGGGACAGCTCGTGAGCCCGGCCCCCCGGCCATGGCCCGCCCCCGGCTCACCTGATCCCGATCAGGATCCCCGACTCCCCGTCCCCTCCGCTCCCGCCCAATCCGCCACCCGCCTGCTCCACACGCGCCGCCATGGCCGGCCGGACCTAGCGGAATCCCGTCCGGGTACCCACGTCGGGCCATCCGGCCAGTCCTCAAGCGACTTCCCCGCTGCGCACGACAGGGCTAGAATCCCCATAGCGGTGGGAGCACTGCGGTTCAGTCCAACTGGTCCTATCCGCCGTGCACCCCCCTGGACCGATGAGACTGCGCGCGTGGCACGGCGGATGAGACCTTATTTGTTGGCCGATTTCAGGATCGAGGGTTCGTTCATTGATGCGACACCCAAGCGCAAGGCGTCGAGGACGGCCATGGTTGGAATGGGAATACCGGAAGTAATCATTCTGGCTCGAAGCGGCTCGCGGACATTCGAAAGTAGGCTCCCCTGTAGACCGCTCATGCCTTTCATGCCTGGAATAAGCGAAGTGAAAACGATCCTCCTGCTCTTGGTTTGCGCATCGCTGCTCGCATTGGGCGCCGAGGCGCAGACGCCCGCGAAGATTCCTCGGGTGGGGGTGCTCCAAAACGGGTCCACGGCCACGGCTGGCCACCTGACGGATGCCTTTGCGCGGGGCCTGACCGAGCTTGGTTACACCGAGGGCAAGAACATCATCCTCGAAGTGCGCTACGCCGAGGGCCAGTTGAACCGGCTGCCTGCCCTCGCGCAGGAGCTTGCGAATCTCAGGGTGGATGCGCTGTTTGCGCCGTCTGCGCTGGCATCCAACGCTGCAAGGAAGGCCGGCCTCCGGGCGCCGATCGTGTTCGCCTTGGCGCCCGATCCGGTCGGCGACGGGTTCGCCGCCAGCCTTGCGCGGCCCGGGGGAAACATGACCGGGCTGACGAGCCAAAGCCCTGATCTCGCCGCCAAGCGCGTCGAACTCCTGCGTGAGGCGTTTCCGAAGACTTCCCGGCCGGCGGTCCTCTATGCCATGGGATTCCCGGGTGTGGGCGCGGAGCTGCAGGAAACAGAGCGCGCCGCGCGGACGTTCGGGAAGGATCTTTTGCCGGTCGAGGCGAAGCGTCCCGGGGACTTCGAGTCGGCGTTTGCCGAAGCGCTCAAGCGGCGGGCCGATGCGCTGCTGGTCATCGAGAATCCTATGTTCTTCACCAACCGGACCACGATCGTCGGCCTGGCGGAAAAACACCGGCTCCCCGCCATCTACCGATCCAGGGAATACGTCGTTTCGGGCGGGCTGATGAGTTACGGCTCCAACTACGCCGACCTCTGCCGGCGCGCGGCGAGCTACGTCGACAAGATATTGAAGGGAGCGAGACCCGGTGAGCTTCCTGTGGAGCAGCCGGTCAAGTTCGAATTGATCATCAACCTCAGGACCGCGAAAGCAATAGGACTGACGATCCCGCGCGGGCTGCTGCTGCGCGCCGATGAAGTGATCGAATGACCGCAAGGAAGTTCGGCGCTCAAATCATCTTGGTTGAACCGATTTTCGTAGGAGGTCATCCATGATCATTGCGCTGGCGTCGCCTCGTATCGCCTCGGCCCTTGATGAGGGCTTATTAGCGGGGGGCGCCGGCGACAATCAATCGGCCGTCACGCCGGCCGCTTCACCCGGTCCGCCGGGATCACGGCGACGGCGTCGATCTCGATGAGGTACTCGGGCTTGACCAGGCGCTTGACCTCGACCAGGGTGCTGGCGGGATAGGGGCGCCGGAAGTACTGGCCGCGGACCTCGTGGATCTGCGCGAGCCCGCTCATGTCAGTGACGTACACGGTGACCCGCGCCACGTCGTCCAGGGTCCCGCCGGCGGCGGCGAGGACCGTGCGGAGGTTCTCGAGCACCTGCCGGGTCTGGGCGCGGATGTCGTCCTTGCCGACCAGGGCGCCGGCGGCGTCCTGGGCCACCTGTCCGGCGACGTGCAGCACCTTGCCCTCGGGCTGCCAGGCGGCGCTGGAGAAGATGCCGAAGGGCTTCGCGGTGCCGGGTGCGTCGAAGGCGTCTGCCATGGTCCCCTCCCGGGCTGGGTGTTGTCGCGGCCCCGATCATAGCGCAGCGCCGGTCGTCCTTGACGCTCCGCTTCCACCGGGATAGGCTCCCGGTGGCGCGGATGCGCCGCCGCCGATCCCAGCGCGCCGGGCGCTCGCCCGGGGAGGAACCCATGGCAGACGAGGTCCACTGTTCCGTCCAGGATCGCATCGCGACCGTCACCCTCGACCGCCCGGCCAAGCGCAACGCGCTCAACATGGCCGTGGTCGAGGGACTCTCCACGATCTTCGCGCGGCTCGAGCAGGCCCCGGACGTGCGCGTTGTCGTCATCCGCGGCGAGGGCCCCGTCTTCTGCGCCGGCATGGACCTGCGGGAGCTCGGTCAGCGGCTGGGCGAGGAGAAGGATCCGGAGCGGCGCGTGACCGAGGTCTTCCAGGAGATCGAGCGGAGCCGCCACCCCACAATCGCCATGGTCCAGGGCGACGCCGTCGCGGGCGGCTGCGAGCTGGCGCTGCACTGCGATCTGCGCGTGGCGGCGACGGCCGCGCGCTTCGCCATGCCGCTGGCGCGGCTCGGGCTCGTCGTGCCCTTCCCGCTGGGTCAGAAGCTGGTGGAGGTCGTGGGGCCGGCCTTCACGCGGGAGATCCTGCTGATGGGCGAGCCCGTGGACGCGCAGCGGGCCCGCGAGATGGGCATGGTCCACCGGGTGGTCCGTGCCGAGAAGCTCCATGGGGCCGTCTACGCCATGGCGCGAGCCATCGCCGCCCACGCCCCGCTGTCGCTGCAGGGGCTCAAGGCCACGACGCTGCGTGCCGTGGCGGCCAGCTCGCGCGTCGAGCACGGTGATCTCGACGAGCTGGCCCGGCGGGCGCGAAAGAGCCAGGACGCCGTGGAAGGCGTTCGCGCCATGCTGGAGAAGCGGCCGCCGGTGTTCCGAGGGGAGTGAGATGCCGCCGCTCTCCGGGCGGGTTGCCGTGGTCACCGGCGCCTCGCGGGGGATGGGGCGCGCCATTGCGCTGCGCCTCGCCGAGGACGGCGCCGACTGCGCGCTGATCTACCGCCAGAGCGCGGAGCAGGCGCAAGAGGTGGCGGGCCAGATCCAGGCGCGGGGGCGCCGGGCGCTGGCACTCCCGCTCGACCTCCGCGAGCCGGCGCAGGTGGGCCCGGTCTTCCAGCGCATCCGCGAGACCTTCGGCCGCGTGGACATCCTGGTCGCCAACGCGGCGGCCACGGCCTTCCGGCCCATGCTCGACCAGAAGGAGCACAACCTCCGCCGCACCTTCGCCATCTCGGTGGATTCCTTCGTCGCCGCCGTGCAGGCGGCGGTGCCGCTCATGGAGGGCCGGCCAGGCCGCATCGTGGCCATCTCCGGCATCGACAGCCACCAGTCGATGGCCGGCCACGGGGCGCTGGGCGCCGCCAAGGCTGCGGTGGAAAGCCTGGTGCGGACGCTGGCGCTGGAGCTCGGGCCGCGCGGCATCACGGCGAACGGCGTCAGCCCGGGCTTCGTCGAGACGGACTCCTCCCGCTTCTACACCGAGCGGGGGCTCAGGCGCGAGTACTCGCCGGCGGCGCTGGAGCTCATCGAGGGGACGCCCGTGCGGCGGCTCGGCACCGGCGAGGACGTGGCGGCCCTCGTGGCCTACCTGGTGTCCGACGGGGCGGGGTTCCTCACCGGCCAGACCATCGTCATCGACGGCGGGATCACCATCGTCTCGCCGCTCCACCGCCCCGCCCGGAATCTCTCGTCACGCTGAGCGGGCCAGCGCGAGCATCT
The DNA here is from genome assembly GCA_016188005.1 of Candidatus Rokuibacteriota bacterium. Taxonomy (NCBI): domain Bacteria; phylum Candidatus Rokuibacteriota; species Candidatus Rokuibacteriota bacterium. Next base: position 25,066 of record JACPIQ010000115.1, read on the forward strand.
CGCGGGCCGTCTTCACCATGGCCTCGTCGACCATGTCGCCCTTGTAGGTCACTGCGGCGATCCCCCGCGTGCGAGCTTCCTCCATGGCCTGGATCAGTCGCTCGTAGTAGGCGACCTCGTCCGCGGACGGGGTGAAGACGCGATTGACGATGGGCACATGCGAGGGATGCATGACGGTCTGCCCCCGGAAGCCGAGCTGCCGGTTCCAGCGGGCATCCTTCTCCAGCCCCTCCAGATCCTTGATGTTCCACCACGAGCTGACGGTCGGGTACTGGATGCCCGCCGCCCGGCAGTCCAGCACGGTCTTGGAGCGGAGGTAGAGCGTCTCCATGCCGTCCTTGGACCAGAGGTAGCCGATGGCCCGCGCGGCGTCTCCTCCGGGCCCGGCCGCCAGGCTCACCCGCCTGACCCGTGGGCAGGAGGTGGCGATCTCGTAGATGTTGCGCATCGCCGCCGCCGTCTCGCATCCCAGCGGCGTCTCGATCGTCCCGGGGGGGATGCCCAGGCGCTTCTCCAGATGAGTCAAGAGGGCGTCGAGCTCTCTCATGTCGGCCACCGTCTCGATTTTCGGCAGCGCGACCCCGTCGAGCTCGGGGCAGAGGACCCCCTCGAGATCGTCGAAGGTCAATCCCGTGGCGAAGCCGTTGATCCGGACGTTGACGGCCTGCCCCCGGGCCTTGAGCGAGGCGATGGCGGCCTTCACCAGGGGGCGGGCCGCGACCTTCTCCTGATCGGGGACCGAGTCCTCGAGATCCAGGATCAGGCAATCCGCCCCGTAGGCGATCGCTTTCTCCATCCAGGCCGCCCGATTGCCAGGCACGAACAGCGACGAGCGATACGGTTTCATCGGTCCCTGTCCTTTCGTGTCACCGGGCCTTGTACGCCGGCTTGCGCTTCTCGGCGAAGGCCCGGGGGCCTTCCTTGGCGTCTTCCGTCGTGCGGAGGAACTCCTGGAACGACTGCTCCAGCCGGATCCCCTGGTCCAGGGGCAGGCTCTGGCTCCGGATGGCCAGCTCCTTGATCGCGCGCAGGGCCAGCGGGCCGTTCTCGCAGAGCTGCCGGGCGCACTGCTCCGCCGCGGGCATCAGCTCCGCCATGGGGACGACCCTGTTGATCAGGCCGTAGCTCAAGGCCTCCTGGGCACTGAGGCGCCGCCCCAGGAGGAGCAGCTCCATGGCGACCGCGTAGGGGAGCTGTCGCAACGCCCGCTGGGTGCCTCCGTTGCCCGGCAGGATCCCTCGTTTCACCTCCGAGATCTCGAAGACCGCGTGCTCCGCCGCGATCCGGATATCCGTCCCGAACAGGAGCGTCATCCCACCGGCCAGGCAGTACCCGTTGACCGCGGCGATCACCGGTTTCCAGACCTCCAGGCCCCGGTTCAGCAGCATGTCCTTCTGCGTGAGCCAGAAATCCGCCTTCGCCGGCGCGCGGGTGATGAAGGACTTGAGGTCGGCTCCCGCCGTGAAGGCCTTCTGCCCGGCCCCGGTGACGATGGCCACCCACACCTCCGGGTTGTCCCGGACATCCACCCACGCGCGCGAGAGCTCCTCGTACACCTCCGCGTCCATGGCGTTCATGGCCTCGGGCCGGTTGATGGTGACATAGGCCACCCTGTCCTTCACCTCGTAGATCAGCTTCATGGTCTCCCCTTCCCTTTTCTCGTGCGCCTCAAACGAGCCTCGGCTGCTCGACGCGGGCCGGCACTAGTAGCCCTTGCGCTTGTCGATGAGGGCCAGGAGCGGCCGCCCGTCGCGCCGCCGCCGGAGGTTCTCGCAGAAGCAGGCGATGACGCGGCCGGCGCGGCGCGGGGAGCCGCCGGCGGTGTGCGGGGTCACGATGACCCGGGGGTGGGTCCAGAGCGGGTGCCCCGCCGGCAAGGGCTCGGGGTCGGTGACGTCGAGGCCCGCGCCCCAGAGGAGCCCCTCCGCCAGCGCCGCCATCAGCTCCTCGCCGTGGACGATCTCCCCGCGCGTGACATTGATCAGGATGGCGCCCAGGCGCATGCGCCGGCAGAGATCCCGCGTGAAGAGGTGGTGCGTCGCCTTCGTGAGCGGCAGGCCGATGACGACCACGTCGGAGAGCCCGAGCATCTCCCCCAGGCGGGCAGGACGCCAGATGGCCTCCACGCCGGGCTCGGGCGGCACCTCCTCGATGTCCACGGCCAGCACGCGCATCCCGAAGCCGAGCGCCCGGCGGGCCACCGCTCGCCCGGTCCCCCCGAAGCCCACGATGCCCATGGTCTGCTCGAAGAGCTCGCGCTGGTCAAGCCGGATGGGCTCGCGGAGTCGGTAGTCCGGATCGCGGAGCGCCGTGTGCACGCCGCGGGTGAGCCCGAGGAGGAGGGCGAAGGCGTGCTCCGCCAGGTGGACGCCGACTCCGCCCTTCTCGCTGGCGAGGATCACGTCGCTCTCCACCAGCTCGGGGCAGAGGAGGGCGTCCACGCCGGCGCCGATGGAGTGGTAGTAGCGGAGCCGCCGGGCGAGGAGGTAGATGTCCGGGGGCACGCGGCCGAAGAGGATCTCGGCCTCCGCGATCTCGGCGCGCTGGCGCTCGGGCTCGCGGGCCTCCACGAGGACGGCCCCCGGGCCGGCCGCGTCCAGGATGCCCGCGCGGTCGCCCGGGCCGAGGGCGGGCACGATGAGGTTGGGCGTGTAGAGGATCTTCACGGGAGCAGCCGGGGGAGGATCTGGCTGATCGGGCCGCGGAGCACGGCGTCGGCCAGCTCGTCCATCTCGGTGGGCTCGCCGTTGACGATGACCACCCGCGCCCCCGCGCTCTTCGCCGTCGGCACGACGCCGGCGATTGGCCACACCGAGAGCTTGGTGCCGAGAGCGAGCAGCAGGTCGGCGTGCCGGGCGGCCTGCTGGGCGCGCGTGAGGTCCGCCTCCACCAGCGCCTGGCCGAACGAGATCGTCGCCGACTTGAGGATGCCGCCGCAGGCCCGGCAGGCCGGGTCCTCCTCGCCCTCCCTGATCCGGGCCAGCGCCCGCTCCATGGGCGCCCGCGCGCCGCAGGACAGGCATACCACCTCCCGCAGGGTCCCGTGGATCTCGACCACGCGCTCGGGGGAAGAGCCCGCCAGCTGGTGGAGCCCATCCACGTTCTGGGTGATGAGGGTGTCGAGCTTGCCGAGGCGCTCGAGCGCCACGAGGGCGCGATGGCCGTCATTGGGCGCCGCCTGCCAGGCGGGGGACTCGAGCCGGCTCTGCCAGGCCCGCCGGCGCACATCGGGGTCCGCCAGGTAGTTCTGGAGGGTCGCCAGCTTCTCGGCGCCGGGGTTGCGGGTCCACAGGCCCTGGGGGCCGCGGAAGTCCGGGATGCCGGAGTCCGTGGAGATGCCCGCGCCCGTCAGCGCCACGATGCGCCGCGCCGCCTCGATCCAGCCTCGGACCGTGTCGATCATGTGGGCTCAGCCGAACACCATGACGCCGCGTGGCAGATCCCGGTGGCCATCACGCGGACGCGCGCCTCGCCCGCGCGCGGGCCCTCCTGCTCGACGTCGACCACCTGAAGGGGCGGGTTGGCCTGGTAGAGAATCGCGGCTTTCATGAGAGCGGTCTCCCTGGGGCGCCGATGACGCTCGCAGCGCTCGTTGACGCCGGGGCCTGGCGGGCCGGGCGGGCCAGCAGGGCCGGCACCGCATGGTAGCACCGTGGCGCGACCCTGCGCCATGCGCCCCGGCCCGCGCGCCTGCTCCTTGACGTTACCCGGGCATCGGGGCAGTATCGGGCCGGGCGGACGTCGCCCACGCGCCATGACGGAGGACGGCGCCCGCGCCGAGGGATGCGCGGGCGCGAGGAGAGCGAACGATGAGAGGAGCTCAGCGGACCTGGCCCCTGGCGCTGCTGGCCATCGTGTGCGTCGGCGCCCCGATCGCGCTGCAGGATGCCCACGCGCAGGACGACTTCCCCTCGCGGCCCATCCAGATCGTCGTCCCCTTGCCGCCGGGGGGCGCGGCGGACCTGCACGCCCGCCCGCTCGCGCGCGTCATGGAGCGCCTGCTCAGGCAGCCGGTCGTGGTGGTCAACAAGCCCGGCGCAGGCAGCGCCGTGGGCACGCAGTTCGTGGCGAACAGCAAGGCCGACGGCTACCTGCCGATGGTCGCGATGCCCGGCTTCTTCATCATCCCGCAGGTGGATGCGCTGTTCGCCCGGGCGCCGAAGTTCACGGTGGAGCAGTTCGGGCCCATCGCCCGCCTCAGCGCGGACCCGCTGGTGCTCGTCGCCCACCCGGCCCGGCCGTGGAAGTCGGTCGCCGAGCTGCTGGCCGACGCCAAGCGCCGGCCCGGCGAGATCACCTACGGGTCGTCCGGGAACTACACGGGCATCCACCTGCCCATGGAGATGTTCGCCGCGTCCGCCGGCATCACCCTCAAGCACGTCCCCTATAACGGCGCCGGCCCGGCGGTCGCCGCCCTGCTGGGCGGCCACCTGGATACGATGATCTCCGGGCCGGGCCCGGTACTCGCCCATGTCAAGGCGGGGGCGCTGCGCGCGCTGGCGACGATGGGGAGCAAGCGGCTTCGGGCGCTCCCCGACGTCCCGACGCTCCGGGAGCTCGGGCGCGACTTCGAGTACTACCTGCAGGTCGGGATGGTCGTGCGCCGGGAGACACCCCCCGCGGTGGTGCGCACCTTCCGCACCGCGGTGAGGCAGGCGGCCGCGAGCCCCGAGTTCGAGTCGGCGATGACGACTCTGGGGACGACCGTGGCCTACATGGACGCGGACGAGTGGGGGGCGCGCTGGGCGCGGGACGTCAAGCTCATTACGGAGACGCTCCAGCGGATCGGGAAGCTGGAGTAATCTCGCGGCCGCCGTCGAGCCTCAGGGGGGATCGCCAGTGGACCTCGGCCTCAAGGGCAAGGTGGCCGCCATCACCGGGGGCAGTGAAGGCATCGGGCTCGCCACGGCGCATCGGCTCGGCGAGGAGGGCGTGCGCGTCGCGATCTGCGCCCGGCGGGCGGACACGCTGCGGGAGGCGGCCGGGGCGGTGCGCGCGGCCACGGGCGCCGAGGTGCTCGCCGTCGTGGCCGACGTCGCGAAGCCCGGCGATCCCGAGCGCTTCGTCAGCGAGACGCTCGAGCGCTTCGGCCGGATCGACGTCCTGGTGAACAACGCCGGGCGCGAGGCGATCGGCCCCTTCGAGGCCGCGGGCGACGAAGCGTGGCAGGCCGACCTCGACCTCAAGCTGTTCGGCGCCATCCGGGCCATCCGCGCCGCGCTCCCCGCCATGAGGCGGAATGCCGGCGGGCGCATCGTCAACGTGACGCACATCGGCGCGAAGCAGCCGCGGGCCCGGTCGGTTCCGACCTCCGTGAGCCGGGCGGCCGGGATCGCGCTGACGAAAGCGCTGTCGAAGGAGCTGGCGGAGGCCGGCGTCCTGGTCAACACCGTGTGCGTGGGGCTCATCTGGTCCGGCCAGTGGGAGCGCCGCCGGCGCCTGCTGTCACCCCCGCCCTCCCCCGAGGAGTACGAGCGCCAGGTGATGACCGAGCGGGCGGCCGCCCTCAACCCGATCCCGCTCGGCCGGATGGGCCGCCCCGAGGAGGTCGCGGACCTGATCGCCTTCCTGGCCTCGGCGCGAGCGGCGTACATCACCGGCACCGCGATCAACGTCGACGGCGGCGCCTCGGGCGTGGTCTGACTCGGCGACGGGGCCGGGCCGTGGCCGAGGGGAGCGGGTGGCGCGTCGTCCGCGGGTTCTTCGGGAGGACGGACCGTGTCAGCGGGATGTTCCTTGTCCTGTTCGGCACGGCCGTGCTCTGGGAGAGCCGGGCGCTGCCGCTGGGCACCCTCCGGAGGCCGGGCCCGGCCTTCCTCCCGGTGGTGCTGGCCGGTCTTCTCCTGGGACTGGCGCTCATGGTCCTCGCTTGCGGCCGGCGCTCGCCGTGGCTCCGCTCGCTCGACTGGAGCGAGGCGGGACACGTGGCGGCGATCCTCTCGGCGTGCGGGTTCGCCGCGCTCGCGCTCGAGCGGCTCGGCTATCGGCTGACGCTGGCCGTCGTGCTCGCCTTCCTCCTCGGCATGGTCGAGCGGAGCCGGCCCGCGGTCACGGTCTCGATCGCCGTGGGATTCGCCCTCGCCTCGTACTGGGTCTTCCGGCGTCTCGGGGTGCTGCTGCCCGACGGGCCCTTCGGCTTCTGAGTGCAGCCGCTCAGCGACCTGGCCTTCGGCCTGTCGGTCGCGCTCCAGCCCGGGAACGCCCTCTACGCGGTCCTCGGGTGCGTCATCGGCACCGTCGTCGGGGTGCTCCCGGGCATCGGCCCCATCGCGGCGGTGAGCCTCCTCCTGCCTGGCACCTTCGGGCTCGACGCGACCAGGGGCGTGATCCTGCTGGGCGGCGTCTACTACGGGGCGATGTACGGAGGCTCCACCACCTCCATCCTGCTCCGGATCCCCGGGGAGGCGGCGTCGGTGGTCACCTGCCTCGACGGCTACGCCATGGCGCAGAAGGGCCGGGCGGGGCCGGCGCTCATGATCGCCGCCGTCGGGTCGTTCGTCGCGGGCACCCTCGCCGTGGTCGGGCTCATGTTCCTCACGCCGGCGCTCGCGCGCCTGGCCCTCCGCTTCGGTCCGCCGGAGTACGCCGCACTCCTGATCCTCGGCTTCGTCGCGATCGGCTACATGAGTGGCGGGTCGATGCTCAAGGCCCTGCTCATGGCGGCCCTGGGCCTGATCCTGGGAACGATCGGGATCGACCTGAGCGGCCACCAGCGCTTCACCTACGGCGTCGCCGAGCTCGGGGACGGCATCGGCGTGGTACCGGTCGCTGTCGGCCTGTTCGGTCTGGCAGAGATCCTGGCGACCGCGGGGCGGAAGCTGCCGCCGAAGGCCTTCGCGGCCCGCCTCCGCGACCTGCCTCCCTCGGCGGAGGAGTGGCGCGCCTCTGCCGGCCCCATCGCCCGGGGAACCGTCGTGGGCTTCCTGATCGGCGCCGTTCCGGGGCCCGCCCACATCATCGCCAGCTTCGCGTCCTACGCGCTCGAGCGCCGGCTGTCCAGGCACCCGGAGCGGTTCGGGCAGGGAGCCATCGAGGGGGTGGCGGGGCCCGAGGCGGCGAACAACGCCGCTGCCGAAGCCGCCTTCGCGCCCATGCTCGCGCTGGGGGTCCCGTCGAACGCCATCATGGCGATCATGATGGCGGCCATGATGATCCACGGGGTGACGCCGGGCCCCATGCTCCTGCGTGAGCATCCCGGGGTGTTCTGGGGATTCATCGCCAGCATGTACGTGGGCAACCTGGTGCTCCTGATCCTGAACCTCCCCCTGGTCGGCCTGTTCGCCACCCTCCTGCGCATCCCGTATCGCATCCTCTACCCGTTGATCGTCGCCTTCTGCGTCCTCGGCGTCTACGCCGTCAACGGCAGCGTCGTCGAGGTCTGGATCATGGCGGTGATGGGCCTTGCGGGCTGGGCGCTCCGCAAGCTCGACTACGAGCCGGCGCCCCTCGTCATCGGCCTCGTGCTGGCGCCGATCTTCGAGATGTCGCTGCGGCAGTCGCTCATCCTGTCGGGTGGCAGCTACGTCATCTTTCTCCAGCGCCCGCTGGCGGCCTCGCTCCTCGGCCTGGCCGGGGGGTTGCTGCTCCTGGCGCTGGTCCCGCTGGTCCGGCGTCTCGGGACCGCCGGGCCCAGCCCCGTGGCGTAGCCGCCACGGAATTTCGGGTTTTCCGGAGCGTCACCCCCGCGTACACTCTGCTTCCATGATCGGTGTCTCGCCGCCCCGCAAGGAGGACCAGCGCCTCCTCGTGGGCGCAGGCCGCTTCCTCGATGACCTCCGGCGCGATGGGATGTGCTACCTCGGCGTGGTGCGGAGCCTCCATGCGCATGCGCGCCTCGTCGGGGTCGAGGTGGCGGCCGCGATGGCGGCGCCCGGCGTGCTCGCCGTCTGGACCGCCGCCGATCTGCCGGAGGCCGCGCGCCCGGTCCTGACCTTCGGCGGCAGCGTCCACCGCGACCGCCCCTTCGCCGTGCCGCTCCTGGCCCGCGACCGGGTCCGCTACGTGGGCGAGCCCGTGGCGGTGGTCGTGGCCGAGCACCCCGCGCTCCTGGCCGACGCCATGGAGGCTGTGAGCGTGGAGTACGAGACGCTGCCGCCGCTCGCGACCGCGGAGGCCGCGCTCGCATCGGGCACGCGGCTCCATGATGGCTGGCCGGACAACCGCGCGCTCGAGGTGCGTGGGGCGGTGGGCGATGCCGCGCGCTCCATGGCCACAGCCGATGTCGTGGTCGAGGGGTGCTTCCGCCACCCGCGGCTCGCCGCGGTGCCCATCGAGACCCGGGGCGCCCTGGCCGACCGGGACGGAGACAGCGGCCCGCTCACGGTGTGGGCCTCCATCCAGAATCCCTACAGCCTGCGGGAGGCCATCGCCTCGGTCCTCGAGCTGCCGGCAGAGCAGGTGCGGGTCGTCGTGCCCGACGTGGGCGGCGCCTTCGGTCCCAAGGGCCAGGTGTATCCGGACGAGGTGCTGGTGGCCGTCGCGGCCTGGAGGCTTCGCCGGCCGGTCAAGTGGGTGGAGAGCCGGCGCGAGGACTTCCAGAGCCTGGGCCACGACCGCGAGCACGCCCACGACGCGCGAATGGGCTTCGCGCGCGACGGAGGGATCGCCGCCCTCGAGGACTCGTTCCTCGCCGACGTGGGCGCCTACCCGGTGTCGGGCACGGGCCTCACCGCCAACACCGTCAACCACCTGCCCGGGCCGTATCGCGTGCCTAATTATCGCGCCGAGGGCGTGAGCGTCGTCACCACCAAGGCGCTGAACGCGGCCTACCGCGCGGCGGGGCGCCCCGAGGCCGTCTTCGTCATGGAGCGGCTCATGGATCTCGGCGCCCGCCGGCTCGGACTCGACCCGGCGGAGCTCAGGCGCAGGAACCTGGTGCGGCCCGAGGAGATGCCGTACCGCCCGGGTCTCACCTACAAGGACGGCGTGCCCGTCGTCTACGATCCGGGGGATTTCCCGGCGGCCTTCGAGCGCGCGCTGGGCCTCCTCGGCTACGACGACTGGCGCGAGCGGCAGCGGGCGCAGGGACCCGGCCCGAGGCGCCTCGGCGTGGGGCTCGCCTGTTACGCGCAGGGCACGGGGCTCGGCCCCTTCGAGGGCGCGACGGTGCGCGTGGATCCCAGCGGCACGGTCTATGTCGTCGTGGGCGTGGCGGCACAGGGGCAGGGGCATGCCACGACGCTGGCCCAGATCGCGGCCTCGGCGCTGGGCGCGGCGTTCGATGACGTCGTGGTCCAGGCCGGGGACACCGCGCGCTTCCCCTATGGCATGGGCACGGGCGGCAGCCGCGTCGCGGCCAATGCCGGGCCCGCTGTCGCGCGGACGGCGCGCGAGGTGCGGGAGCGCGCCGCGCGCGTGGCCGCGGAGCTGCTCGAGTGCGCGCCAGCGGACATCCGGATCGCCGAGGGCCGGGTGCACGTGGCGGGCCTGCCCGACCGCACGCTCTCCCTCGGGCGCGTGGCCCAGGCCGCCGTCAGGTCGAAGGCGCTGGCCCGGATGGGCGAGCCGGGCCTCAACGCCTGCACGTACTTCTACCCGGACACGGTGACGTGGGCCTTCGGCACCCACGCCTGCGCCGTCGAGGTGGACGTGGAGACGTGCGCCGTCCGCCTCCTCGCCTACGCCGTCGTCCACGATCCAGGCCGCGCCATCCACCCGGCCATCGTGGAGGGACAGCTCCAGGGCGGCGCCGCCCAGGGCATCGCCGCCGGGCTCATGGAAGAGGTGGTGTACGACGCGGACGGGCAGCTCCTCAGCGGCAGCCTCATGGACTACGCCATCCCCAGGGCCGACGAGCTGCCCTGGCTGGAGGTGGCGCTCACCGAGCACCCGTCCACCATCAACGAGCTCGGCATCAAGGGGGTGGGGGAGTCGGGCGCCATCCCCGGCGCCGCGGCCATCGCCAACGCGGTGGAGGATGCGGTGGCGGAGCTCGGCGTGCGGATCCTCGAGGTCCCGGTGACCCCCGCGCGGCTCTTCGCCCTGCTCTCGGGAGCGCGGACGCCGCGGCGATGAAGGGGGCGACCCTGGTCCTGCTCGTGCGCCACGGGCTCACGCCGACGACGGGACGCAAGCTCCCCGGTCGGGCGCCGGGCCTGCACCTCGCCGAGGCGGGGCGGCGTCAGGCCGAGGCGGCGAGCGCCCGCATCGCCCGGCTGGGCGGCGTCACGGCCGTGTACACCTCGCCCCTGGAGCGGGCGCGCGAGACGGCGGAGGCCATCGCGCGGGCCTGCCATGTGCCGGCGCGTGTCGAGCCTGGGCTCAACGAGGTCCAGATCGGCCGGTGGACGGGGCTGTCCATCGCGCGCGCCCGCCGGAAGCGGGAATGGACGAACGTGCTGCGGCATCCGAGCGGCTTCCGCTTCCCCGATGGCGAGTTCTTTCCCGAGATGCAGGCCCGCGTCGTCGCGGCGCTCGAGCGCCTCTGCGAGCGCCACCCGGGCGAGACGGTGGTCGCCGTGTCCCACGGCGATCCCATCAAGGCCGCGGTGGCCCATGCCCTCGGCGTGCCCCTGGATCTCTTCAACCGGATCGTCGTCGCGCCGGCCTCCGTCACGGCCATCGCCTTCCGCCCCGAGGGGCCAGTCGTGCTCACCGTGAACTCGTCCGACGGCGAGCTCGGGGGGCTCGGCGGCTGATGGGCGAGTCCTTCGAGCTCGACGCGCCCGATCACTTCACGGCCGGCACGACAGGGGCTCCGGGCGAGCGCGTCTTCTACGTGCAGGCCCGCCAGCAGTCGCGCCTCGTCACGCTCAAGAGCGAGAAGGAGCAGGTCCGCAGCCTGGCCGACTACCTGGCCGGCCTGCTCGTCCGGAAGCCGGGCGCGGCCGGAGCCGCGCCCGCGGACCTCGATCTGCTGGAGCCCGCGGACCCCGCCTGGGCGATCGCCTCGCTGGCCGTGGGCTACGACGAGGCGCGCCAACGGATCCTGGTGGAGGCGACGGAGCTCCTCGAGGAGGAGGGCGAGGGACAGGGCGAGGAGCGGGGCGCGGGCGAGCCGGCGGTGGCGCGCTTCCACATCACGCGTGCCCAGGCCGCGGCCTTCGTGGCCCAGGCCCGCGCCCTGATCCGGGCGGGCCGGCCCCTCTGTCCCATGTGCAGCCAGCCCATGGGGCCCGAGGGCCACGTCTGTCCTCGCAGCAACGGGCATGTCGTGAGGTGAGCCGCGTGTCGGCAGGGCCGACGGCGCTCGATCTCCTCACCCGCGGCGGCATCACGGTCAAGGGCCGGCTGCCGTGGAGCAGCAACGCGACCTTCCTGGTGGAGCTGACGCTCGAGGGGGAGACGGCCTCGGCTGTCTACAAGCCCGAGCGCGGCGAGCGACCCCTGTGGGACTTCCCGCCGGGCCTCTTCAAGCGGGAGATCGCGGCCTACCACCTCTCCGAGGCGCTCGGCTGGGGGCTGGTGCCTCTCACGGTGGAGCGCGAGGGGCCCTTTGGCGCAGGATCGCTCCAGCTCTTCGTCCCGGCCGACTTCGAGCAGCACTACTTCACCCTGGTCGAGCGGGCGGAACACCACCCCCGGCTGAGACTGATCTGCGCCTTCGATCTGCTCGCCAACAACGCCGACCGGAAGAGCGGCCACTGCCTGCTGGGTCCGGACGGCGCCATCCACGCCATCGACAACGGCCTCTGCTTCTCGGCGGAGCCCAAGCTCCGCACCGTGATCTGGGACTTCGCCGGCCAGCCCGTGCCCCCGGCGATCCTCGGGGACGTGGGGCGCCTCGTGGACGCGGAGCTGCGGCCGCCGCTGGCCGTGCTGCTGGCGCCGGCCGAGCAGGAGGCGCTCCTCGCCCGCGGGCGGACCCTCATCGCCGAGGGCCGCTTCCCCGCACAATCAGGCGGCCGCGACTACCCGTGGCCGCTCGTCTAGGACCGTCGTGACGAAGAGCTCGGGGCGCAGCAGGCTGTTCTCCGGGGTGGGCGGGGGCCTCGGGTTCGATCCCGTGGTGGCGCGGCGGGCGCTGGCACGGGCGGACGCGGAGCTGGGCGCGCTGATGCGCGCGGCCGGCCGCTTCCGGCTGGAGCCGGACGCGATCTCCGACCCGTTCGCCTCGCTCGCGGAGTCCATCGTCTACCAGCAGCTCACCGGCAAGGCGGCGGCGACCATCTTCGGGCGGGTGAAGGCGATCTACGCGCCCGCCAGGACGCTCGCCCCCCGCACGGTGCTGGACACGGACGACGCGCGCCTGCGGGCCGCGGGGCTCTCGCGCGCCAAGACGGAGGCGCTCAAGGACCTGGCCGGGAAGACGCTCGACGGCACCGTGCCGACGATCCGGGAGCTCGGCCGGATGGCAGACGAGGAGATCGTCGAGCGGCTGACGGCGGTGCGCGGGATCGGACGCTGGACGGTGGAGATGATGCTGATCTTCCGCCTCGGGCGCCCCGACGTGATGCCCGCCACCGACTACGGCCTCCGCAAGGGCTACGCGCGCGCCTTCCGGAAGCGGAAGCTCCCGGAGCCGAGAGCGCTCCTCGCGCACTCGGAACGCTGGCGCCCGTTCCGCACCATGGCGAGCTGGTACCTGTGGCGGGCCAACGAGCTGGACGAGATTCCGTTCTGTCGCTGACGCCCTGCCGAGGCGTCTATCCGGACCTCAGCGGATCCACCCACCGCAGCCCGGCGAAGCGCGCGAAGTCGGTATCGCAGGAGCAGAGCTCGGCGCCGTGCTCGATCGCGAGGGCCGCGAGGTGCGCGTCGGTGACCAGGTTGCCGGCCATTCCGCTGGACGCGAGCAGCCGGCGCAGCAGGCTCGCGTGCCGATCCCCGGGATGCACCACGGTCGCACAGGGTTGTGCGAGCCACGCCTCGACGACATCGAAGGCGCGCTCCCCGGCGAGCGGCCGGGTGAAGACACGCGGGTTCGTGCTCAGGCGCAGGAATGCAAGCAGGACGCCCCAACTGAACGCGATCGTCTCGGATCCGCTCAGCTGCCCCTCGAGCCAGACCCGGGCCTCGCGGTGACGGGGGGAGTGAGCGTCGACCGCATAGAGCAGCAGGTTGGCGTCGACGAGCCTCACTTGCGCAGCTCGAGCTCCCGGATGGCCTCGTCGTCCTCCAGCGCGGCGGCGAGCTGGAGGGCTTTGTCCACCGAGACACCGGCGCGCAGCCCCATGGGCTGGGTGTGCTGGCGGAACCGTCGGCGCCGCGCGCGCCCCGGCCCCAGGCCGGCGCGCACGGCCTGGTTCAGGGCCTGCTTGAACGAGATCCCGCGCTCGCGAGCCACCTTCTTGAGCTTGGCTGTGACGTCCGGGTCCAGCGTCACCGTCGTTCGCATGAGCGCATCATAGCATACGTGCGAATGCTGTCATGATGCCTCTCGGGCGTCGCCACCCCGCGCCGGGCCGCGCGCCCCCGTCAGATCCGCAGGATGCGCTGGGCGTTCTCGTAGAAGAGCAGCCGCCGCTCGGCGTCCGACAGGGGGAGCGATTCCGCCCGCTGGCGCTCCTTCAGCGGCACGCAGAGCGGCCAGTCCGAGGCGAACATCACGCGGTCCAGCCCGACCAGCCGCAGCAGGCTCACGATCTCGCCGTCGGAGAGCGGCGGGGGGCTCCAGGTCCCGGTGATCGCCAGGCAGGTGTCGAAATAGACGTTGGGGTATCTCTGGGCGAGCGCGCCCGCCTCCTCCTGCCATCCGAGACCGATGTGCGCCAGGACGACGGGCAGCCGTGGAAAGCGCTCGGCGATTCCCGCAAACCGCGCCGGTCGCGAGTAGTCGCTGAGGTGACATCCCAGGGGATGCCACCCGCTGTGGAAGACGACGGGCAGGCCGAGCTCCTCGGCACGCCCGTACACGGCCCAGAGACCCGGGTCGCTCGGGTACGATCGCTGCGTCGAGCAGTGGAACTTGACGCCGCGCGCCCCGGCCCCGACACATGTCTCGAGCTCGGCGAGCATCCCGTCCTCGCCCATGCGCGGATCGATCCCGATGAAGGGCACCAGCCGCGCGTGGTCCCGCGCGACCTGCAGGGTCCATGCGTTGCGCCGCTGGACCCGCCCCACGATGCTCTGGCGGACCTGCTCCTCGAGCGCGCCCCACTGCGCCGGCGCGGTGCCCTTCGCCCCACGGACGAGGTTGTCCTCCCGCATCTCCCCGGTCGGGGTGAAGTTCAGCATGACGGCACGGGCGAACCCGGCGGCGGCCAGGTCCGGCAGGAGATCCTCGACGACCCCGGAGGCGCCCGGGTGGGGGAGCGCCTGGATGGCCTGCCGGCCGACCTCTCGCGTCGGGAACGTGTGCGTGTGGGTGTCGATGATCGGGTAGTCCCGCATGGGCTCTCTTCTCCGTCAGGAGAGGCGTCGCGCTCGTCACCGGGCCGGGTTCGCCCGGCACGACCCTACCCCTCTGCAGGACGATGCGTCAAGGCGCGATCCTGCGTTTGCCGGACAGCGCGGCCTACGCGGCCAGCGGCCAGTCGGTGTAGAGGGCCTCGGCTTGGGCCATCACAGCCGCCAGGAACGGCTCGAAGTCCTCGGCCTTCACATCGCGGGCGCGCAGGACCCTGCGCACCGCGCCCCGCACCGCGGCCTTGACGTCGTCGCGGTGGGGCTCCGTCCAGTCGACCTTGAGGGTGCGCTTGATGACCTGGACCACCTCGTGGATGAGATCGCGCAAGACCTCGACCCCGTAGGCGGCCTCCCGCTGGGCAGCCACGGCATCGTAGAACGCCAACTCGTCCGCCTCCAAACCGAGCTGGGCCGCCCGCTCGTCGGCACGGGACATCTCCAGGCGGATCTCGAGCATGGCCTTGATGACGGCGGCCGCGTCAATGAGCCGGTTGTGGTAACGCTGCAGCGTCTGTTCGAGCAGCTCCTTGAAGCTCTGCGCCTGAGCCAGGTTCCGCGGCTGGCGCGCCTGGATCTCGTCGGATACGAGCTTCGTGAGCAGCCGGAGCCGGAGATCGGCCAGCGGCCGGTCCTTGAAGGTCTGGAGGAAGGCGTCGTCGAGGATGGAGATGTCCGCGCGCGCGATGCCGGCGATCTTGAAGATGTCCACCATCCCCTGCGATTCCACGCTGTCGTCCACGAGGTCGCGGACGGCGCGCTCGAGCTCCTGTCCGGGCTTGGCGCCCGGCAGCGTCTTGCCCAGCTCCTTGCGCACTCGTTGGTAGAAGATCACCTCGTCGGCATGGGGCCGGCACTCGTCGAGGTGCTTGACGAGTAGGTACGCGTGGGAGAGGCGCAGCTCGGCCTGGAGGAAGGCGTCCCGACGCTCGTCTGAGTCCGTGAGGTGCCCGAAGACCAGCGCGTATCGGTCCTCGAGATCGGCCGGCGACAGGCGCCGCCAGGCGCCGTAGTCGTAGCCCTCTGGGAGCATCTCCCGCACGGCGGCCAGGGCTTGGAGGAACAGGGGCCTGGCCTCCTCGGACACGCCGGGGGCTGGCTCGCCCCGCCCCCCGCCCTGTGAGTACTTCCCTGTCGCCTCCCGCAACTCGTCGGCGATCCCGATGTAGTCCACGATCAGGCCATGGGGCTTGTCGCGGAAGACACGGTTCACGCGCGAGATGGCCTGGATGATCGTGTGCCCGCGCATGGGCTTGTCGAGGTACAGGGTGTGCAGACACGGGATATCGGTACCCGTCAGCCACATGTCACACACGATGGCGATCTTGAGCGGGTCGTCGGGATCCACCATCCGGGCCTTGATCGCCTCGCGCTGCGGCTTGGTGGTGATGTGGCCGGCCTGGCTCCACTCGACGGGGTCCTCGCCGAGATTGCCGGTCATCACGACCTTCACCTCGGGGCAGCCCGGCAGGGCGGTCAAGGCATTGTACAGGCGCACGCAGTTCTCCCGCGTCATGCAGACCACCAGCGCCTTGCCGTCGAGCGTGGCCGTGCGCTCCCGGAAATGCGCGAGGAGGTCCCCTGCGATCTCGTCCACCCGCTCCCTGGCGCCCGCCGCCTGGGCAAGCGCGGCCCACCGGCTCTTGCGCCGCTCGAGGTCCGTGACCTTCTGCCAGGCGGTGATCTCCTGGAGCGCCGCATCCACATCGGCGTGAGTGAGATGCAGGCGCACCTGGCGCGGCGCGTAGTAGATGGGTACGGTCGCCCGGTCCTCCTGCGACTGCTTGATGTCGTAGGTGTGGATCAGGTCGCCGAAGACCTCGACGGTGTCCGCCCCGCTGAAGCTGATGGGCGTGCCCGTGAACCCGATGCGCCGGGCATGGGGCAGCGCCTCGGCCAGGTAGCGCGCGTAGCCCTTGAGGAAGCCGTACTGGCTGCGGTGTGCCTCGTCGGCGATCAGGATGATGTCCGACCGCGTCGAGAGCACCGGATGCTCCACCTCGGTGGCTCCTTCACTGTCGCGCTTGAGGCGGAACTTCTCGATCGTCGTGAAGATGATCTCTCCGCCCTCGGTTCGCAGCAGCTCCCGCAGCTCGTCCACCGAGTCGGCGTGCTTCACGCCCCCCACCAGCGCCCGGGCGTAGACGAACTGGTCATGGAGCTGGTCGTCGAGATCGGCCCGGTCGACCTCGATGACGAACGTCGGATTCGCCAGCCGGCGGCGCAGGATGCCGACCAGGAAGACCATGGACAGGGACTTTCCCGACCCCGTGGTGTGCCAGATGACCCCGATACGGCGGTCGGCGTCGGCCCGCGAGGCCTCCGCGGCCTTGTCCGCGGCGATGCAGACCGCGAAGTACTGATGATACTTCGCCCCCTTCTTGGCGACCTTCTCGTTGGCCACCTCGAAGAGGATGAAGTGGCGAATGTAGTCGAGGAACCGGTCCTTCCGGAACAGCCCCTCGATGAGCGTCTTCATGCTTGCGGTCGTGCCCGGCTCCACCTGCTCGCCGTCGATGGACCTCCACGGCGAGAACCATTCTGGCGGGGCGTCCCACGTCCCGTGGAGCGTCGTGACGCCGTCAGAGACCACCGTCACGGCGTTGAATTCGAAGAGCTGGGGGATGTCGTGGCGATAGTGGGCGAGCTGGTTGAGGGCGTTCTCCACGGTGGGGTGGGGATCCCAGGGGTTCTTCAGCTCGAACGCCGCGAGCGGCAGCCCGTTGACGAAGACCACCACGTCGGGACGGCGGTCGTTCCGACCGCGTACCGAGAACTGGTTGACGACCAGGAACTCGTTGCCTTCTGGGTGATCCCAGTTGACGGCGTACACGTGCCGGTGCTCCACGCGACCACCGGGCCCCTCGACCCGCACCTCGATGCCGCGCGTGAGGGCTTCGTGGAAGGCCATGTTCCGGCGCAGGGTGTCCACTCCCTCGGGACGGGAGAGGCGATTGAGCGCCTCTTCGGTCGCCGCACGAGGGAGATCCGGGTACTGCCGGGCGAGGAAGGCCTTCAGGCGATCGCGGAGAACAACTTCCTCGAGAGGGCGGTCCAACTCGCTACCGTGGATGTGACGATACCCGAGGCGCTCCAGGCGCTCGATCGTGGCAAGCTCAAACTCAGTCTCGCTGCCCCGGTGCGCCACGGTCTGGCGAGCTATCCGGGCTGGCTCACGTCGATGGGCTTGCCGGTGGCGCGCGCGTAGAGCACGTCGGGGTCGAGGTCGGCTCCCCCCGGCCAGCAGATCGTGCCCAGTTCGGGATGGACCCGCAGCTCGGCGAAGCGTTCCGGATCCCGAAGGGGCGCAAACACCCCCTCGAAGCGAATCACCTGGCCGAGGTCCAGGTCCGCCTCGACTCCGTCCTCGAAGCGGAGATGCACCCGATAGCCGCCCAGGAGCCGAGCTTCCACCACGTCCACAAGCATGGCCTACTCCAGCGGCGCGATGGCCTGCAGCGGCGCTTGCTGCCGGGCCAGGCGCCAGTCGTCCCGCAGATCCTCCTGGTGGAGGGCTGCCCATTCAGTGACCAGCCCCAGCACCCGCGGCGACAGCCGCCCCTCCAGCACCGTCAGCGAATCGATTGCCACGAGCGCCCGTTGCCCGCCGTATCGAGCGTGGAAGTGCGGCGGGTTGTGGTCATTGTAGAACATCGTGATCACGATGCCGAAGAAGCGGCAGATCTCAGGCACCCGCCCGCTCCACCAGCTTCTCCGCCTCGCGCACCCGGATCTCGCCGCTGAGCAGCTTGGGGAGGAGGGTGTCGCGGAGCGCAGTCAGTGCCCTCGACTCCTCGTTGTTCCTCCAGGCAAGTTCGAGGAGCGGGTCCACCATCTCCTCGAAGGCCCTGACGATAGGCTCCGACGGATGGACCACCCTGCCGCGCGCAAAGGAGTCGGGACGCACCGCAGGATAGGCACTGCCCTCAGCGTGGCTCGTCAGGTACTCGACGAATTCATCCGTCGTCGCACTCATGTAGAGAAACGCGCCCGCACCGGACCGCGGAGTAAGCACCGCGAAGCCAGTCGAAACGACCGTGTCGTGGGCTGGATTGCGGATGAAGCAGTATGACCGCCGATTCGGTCGAACGCATGACCAGATGGTGTCGCCGTGGCGAACGAGACGGCGCGCCCGGCTTGGTGCGTTTGCCCAAGCATAGTGCGCCAGGCTGTCGATTCGGCCAGGCGACACGGAGGAGATATCGACATATCGGATCGACGCGGACGGCGAGCTGTCAGAGATCTGACGGACATTGATGCCAGCGATGTCAGCCAGGACTCCAAGGCGCCACCCGACCGGGAGTGGTCCCTCCCCGGAGTCGGCAAAGCGATCCGGGAACAGGTTTGCCGTGGTCTTTATCATGCCGAGGGGCTGGCGGCCCGCAGTCTTGGCGGTGACCGGGTCGAAGTCCACGAACCATGACTTGAAGAGCGCCTGCGCCATCGCCTCCAGTGTCCGGTTTATCTGGCGATTCAGCTCGATCTTGTTCTCCAACGCGCCAAGGATTCGGGCAATCGCACGCTGTTCCTCAAGAGGAGGTACCGGCAGCACGACCTGGCGCAGAGAAGCCTGGCTGATTCCCATAACTGTCGTGCCCGTCGCCCGCGCATGTAGCTGCTCCTGGACGAAATCTGACCGCAACGCGAGCTTTAGATACGTGCTATCGAGAGAATCCCGCCGTCCCCGGAGGACGATGATCCGCTGGGCCAGAGCAACCCGGCCTGGGCCGAGCTGCGCGACCTCTCCCAGCGGTGCCTCGGTGGTCAACACCACATCGCCAAGCTCGGGGAGCCCGCGCGTCATCCAACGCTCGTAGTCCTCGTGCGGGATGAACTCCTGCGGCTCGAGTATGCGCCCGTCCTTCACGATCTTCGCGGTGACGAGCGGAATCCCGGAGGGGGCCTTTCGCGGGCTCTTGCCCCGATAGTCGATTACAGCAGCCGTGCTGCTTTCGATGGATTGCAGCAACCAACCCCGGGGCCACTCAGGAACCACGGAGAACCTCCTGCAGCTGGGCACGGATTGCAGCCTCGAGCTCGCCCGATCGCGCGAACTGTTCCTCCAGCTGCTTCACCAGGCGGGGGAACTTCTCCTCGAAGGGCTCGTCGTCGTCGGGACCGTCCTCGGCGCCCACGTAGCGCCCCGGCATGAGTGCGTAGTTTTGGCCGCGGACGTCATCAAACGTGGCGACCTTGCAGAACCCGGGCACGTCCGGCGGCCGGCCCTCGCTGCAGTAGGCGCGGTACACCGAGGCGATGCGGTGGACCTCATCGTCGCAGAGCTGCTTCTGCTTACGGGAGCCGGGGATGAGGGCACCCAGCTTGCGCCCGTCGATGAAGAGGATCTCGCCCTCGCGCGCCCGGTACCCGCGCTGGCCGTGCCGATTCCTCGCGAGAAACCATAACGAGCAGGGGATCTGCGTGTTCGCGAAGAGCTGGCCGGTGAGCTGGACGATGCAGTCCACGTAGCCCTGCTCGACTAGGGTCTTCCGCACCTCGAACCGGGCAATCTCGCCGTTGCCCAACTCGCCGGTGGCCATGACGAAGCCCGCGGTGCCCCCGGCCTTGAGGTGGTGAAGGAAGTGGAGGATCCACATGGTGTTGGCGTTGCGGGGGGACAGCGGCACGCGCTGGCCGCCGACGACGAAGCGGGGGTCCTTGTCGGGGATCCGGTCGGCCCCCCACCCGCCCTCGCTCTTGGCACCGTCATTGAAGGGGGGATTGGCAAGAACGTAGTCGGCCTTGAGCGTGGCGTGGCGGTCGTCGAAGTAGGAGTTGCCCAGCTGGATGTTGCCGTCCAGCCCGTGGATGAAGAGGTTCATCCGGCAAAGGCGATAGGTGAAGTCCTTGGACTCCTGGCCCACGAAGGACAGGCGCTGGCTATGGCGGGTGAAGAGATCGGACTGCACGAACATGCCGCCGGAGCCGCAGCAGGGGTCGAACACGGTCCCCTGCTCCGGCGCCAGCATGTTCACCAGCACGCGGACGATGCTCACCGGCGTGAAGTACTCGCCGCCGCGCTTGCCCTCGGAGTTGGCGAACTCCCCGATGAAGTACTCGTAGACGAGGCCGATCAGGTCGGTGCCGCCGTGGTCTTCCCTGAAGACGTCACGGGAGAAGAGGTTGATGAGTCCCGTGACGCTCTCGCGCCCGAGGTTCGAGCCGGCATAGGTCCGCGGCAGCAAGCCCCGGAGCTTGTCGGGGTAGGCCTTCTCGAGGGTCTCCAGCGCGCTGTCCAGCCGCACCTTGATGTCATCGGCCTGGGCGTGCTTGACGATCTCCTCCCAGCGCGCAGCCTTCGGGACGATGAAGGCGCCGACCGCCCGGTACTCGTCCGCGTCCTCCAGGATGGCGGCGGCCTGCTTCGGGCTCTTCGTGTAGTACTCGGAGCCGGGCGCCTTGACCAGCCGCTCCAGCTCATGGCGGCGGCGCTCGTACCGAAGGGAGAGGAAGCGCAGGAAGATGATCGGCAGGACGTAGCGCTTGTAGTCCGCCGGCTCGATGGAGCCGCGCAGGGTGACGGCGGCCTCCCAGAGTTGGCGGATGAGGTCGGCGTGGCCGTTGCCTGTGTGCCTGGGCTTGCCGGTCTTCCTTCCGCGCCTCGCGGGCCTGGCCGGCATGGTGGCCCTATGCGCGTGGCGCTCTGCGAGCGCCGGGCGGGGGAGCGAGGGGGAGCGTGCGCCTGGTCTTCACCGGGCCTGATGGTGCCCTGGCGGCCCATGGGACGTCAAGCCCAGGGTCTATGGGTGACCTCGCGAGGAGGCGGCCAGCGCGGTGGACTCGGGCTCGGTGGTGACGAGCTTCCCCAGCGTCGAGGAGTCGAGATACACGGGCCTCACGGGCGACGCCCGTCGCGAAGCCTGGCCAGGGCGCGGCTCGCCTTGCGGGAGGGCCGGCGGCCGCGGGGCGGGCCGAGATCGAGGAGGTCCCCCCGGGCCGGCGTGGCCCGTCCCGCGGCGATCAGCCGGTCGAGCACCGTCGCGCCTTCGCCGGCGGGGCGAGGACGGCGACGCGGCGGCCGCGCTCTCTGACGTCGAGGCTGGCTCCCGCCTTGACGCGCCGGAGATGGACGCTGAGGTGCTGGCGCAGTTCGCGCACCCCCACATTGCCACGGCCGTATCGCATGCAGCACACCGTAGCACAGCTCGCCCGTCTTCGATTGGCGCGTGGCGACGGCGCTACCCGAGTGTCGCCCCCGGGGAGGCGGGCCCGACCGCGCCCTCGTGGCAGCCTCCCCGGGGGGGCGTCATCTCCAGATCGAGGCAGGCCCATCCTTGCACCCGCCGCGACGAGGACCTACAGTCTGCCGACTCACGCTGGGCCGCTGGGCCTTCGCCGAGCTCACCGGGATCTGCCGGATCGAGTCGGATGGCCGGATTCATCGGGCGCTCCTCGGGTGGCGATGCGTAACGCAGCGTTGGCTTGTTCCGGGTGGCATGAGCGGGACGGGCCAGGCCGATAGCAGGTATACTTCGCCCATGGATCTCCTTCAGCGGATCACGCGTGACCCTGCGGTGATGGGCGGGCGGCCGTGCATTCGGGGAATGCGGGTGACCGTCGGCACCATCGTGGGACTCCTCGCCGCCGGGCGGACTCACGAGGAGATCCTGCAGGCCTATCCCTACTTGGAGGCCGACGACATTCGCGCGGCGCTCTCGTACGCCGCCTGGCGCACTGAGGAAGTCGAACTGCCCCTTCCATGAAGCTCCTCCTCGACATGAACCTGTCGCCCACGTGGGTCAGGTTCCTGGGGGAGAACGGGTTCGAGGCCGTTCACGGGAGCGCCACCGGCGAGCCCAGCGCCACCGACGCCGTGATCATGGCGTGGGCGCGCGATCGTGGCTTCGTCGTGGTCACCCATGATCTCGGCTTCTCCGCCCTCCTCACCTCCACCGAGGCCCTTGGCCCGAGCGTGATTCAGGTCAGGACCCAGGACGTCCTGCCCGACGCCGTCGGCTCGGACGTCGTGCGGGTGCTTCGAGAGCACCGCACCGCGCGGGACAATGGCGCCATCGTGAGCATCGACGATCTGGCCTCGCGCGTCCGTGTGCTTCCTATCCGGAGAAGGTGATGGCGAAACGATTGAATGCGTTCCGCCCTCGACGAGCCCGGGCGCCCCGGGCCCGACAGAGCCGGCGTTGATCCACGGGTTCCGGGTGACGTGAGCGGCACCACCATGGAGTTCCGCATCGCCGACACCTTCACGGACAGCCTCGCGCGGCTCACGGGCGACGAGCAGAAGGCCGTCATGGCATGCGACGACGAGGTGGTGCCGCTGCAGGCGCGAATCGAGGCCGTCACGGACGAAGGCGACCTCGAGGAGGTGTACGACACCGAGCGTCATCTGCTGTACGTGGCGTGTA
Organism: Candidatus Rokuibacteriota bacterium; assembly: GCA_016188005.1. NCBI lineage: Bacteria > Candidatus Rokuibacteriota > Candidatus Rokuibacteriota bacterium. Next base: position 47,712 of record JACPIQ010000115.1, read on the forward strand.
CCCGCGCGCGCGATCACCTCCTGGTGACCGGCGTCAACCCGGCGTCGGAATTCCTGCAGGATCTGCGGCGCTGACGTGCGCCGCCTACACCGCGAAGGAGTAGCCGCCATTGACGGGGTAGGTCTGCCCCGTGATCCAGGAGGCGGCGTCCGAGGCGAGGAAGAGGATCATGTTGGCCGCGTCCGAGGGCTCGCCCATGCGCCGGATGACGTAGAACTGGAGCATCCGCTTGACGGCCTCCGGGTCGGCGGTGGCCGGCGCCACGCCCGGCGTCCGCGTGGCCGCCAGCGCCACGCAGTTGGCGGTGATGCCGAAGCGCCCCACGGCCTTGGCCAGCCCCCGCATGGTCCCGGCCGCCCCCGCCTTGGCCCCCGAGTAGACCACCAGATGCGGCTCCCCCACGCGGCCGGCATCGGAGATGACGGTGACGATGCGGCCGTACTTGCGGGCGATCATCCCCGGCAGCGCGGCGCGGCAGCCGTTGAGGACGCCGTGCAGGTTGGTGCCGAGCCAGTGCTGCCACTCC
>JACPIQ010000116.1 GCA_016188005.1 Candidatus Rokuibacteriota bacterium
GCCCCGGCGGTGGCCTGGACGGCCGCCGCCGAGGCGCGGCTCGGGCGCGTCCCGGCGGGCTTCATGCGGGAGCGGGCGCGCCAGGAAATCGAGCGGGCGGCGCGCGCGGCGGGGCTCGACACCATCGAGCTCGGCAGCTGCGAGGAGTGGCTGGCCGCGATCCGCGCCACGATGTGCCAGGGGCGCGGCGGCCACCCGGAGGCCGGGGCGTGACGGCAGGCCCGGGGCGTGAGGCCGTGGGCCCCCGGGACGGTCCCACGGCCTACGCGGTATCGTGGAATCTCACTCGGCGCTGCAACCTGCACTGCGACCACTGCTACATCTCGGCGGGCCCGGGGCCGCGCCCGCCGGACGAGCTGTCCACGGCCGAGTGCCGGCGGGTGATGGACGAGATCGCCGAGGTCAACCCGGACATCTTCCTGATCCTGACTGGCGGTGAGCCGTTGCTGCGACCGGACCTGCCGGAGATCGCCTCGGCGGCCCGGGCCCGCGGCTTCACGGTGGTCGTGGGCACCAACGGGGTGCTGCTGCGGGAGCGGCAGGCGCAGAGCCTCCACGCGGCCGGCGTCCAGGGGGTGAGCCTGTCCCTGGACTCGACGGTGCCCGCTCGGCACGACGCCTTCCGTCGGCGTCCCGGGTCCTGGCAGGGCGCCGTGCGTGCCACCGAGATCTGCCGCGCCGAGGGGCTCGACTTCTCGCTCCACATGTCGGTGACCGAGTGGAATGCCCGGGAGATCCCGGCCATGATCGAGCTGGCGGGCGAGCTCGGGGCGACCGTGCTCAACCTCTTCTTCCTCGTCCGCTGCGGGCGGGGGGAAGGGCTCACCGACATCCCGGCGGCGCAGTACGAGGCGATCCTCACCGACCTCGTGGAGATGGAGCGGGCGGGTGGCCGCCCGGGCGGCCTGCAGGTGCGCACCAAGTGTGCGCCGCAGTACCGGCGCCTCGTCTGGCAGCGGGACAAGGCCTCGCCGCTCCTCGCGGCCTATGCCGAGGGGGCCTGCCCCGCGGGCAAGCACTACTGCCGCATCACTCCGGAGGGCGATGTGACGCCCTCGCCATACATGCCGCTCTCGGTCGGCAACCTCCGGGAGGGCTCCTTCGCCGATCTGTGGCGCTCGGCGCCGGTCTTTCAGGCGCTCCGGACGGCACCGCTCCGGGGACGATGCGGAGCGTGCGAGTTCTCGAAGATCTGCGGCGGCTGCCGCTGCCGCGCGTATGCGGCCTCCGGCGACTATCTGGCCGAGGATCCGGCCTGCGCCTACGAGCCCGGTACCTACGGGGGCGTGCCCGCCGAGGTGCCTGCCGCCTTCACCTTCGGGCTCGAGGTGTCGCGGGAGCTTGCCTGGAGCGAGGCCGCGACCGCCAGGCTCGAGGCCATCCCCGGCTTCGCCCGCGGGATGGTGGTGCAGGCCGTGGAGGCCCACGCCCGGGCCGCGGGGCATTCCGTCGTCACCCCCGAGATGATGGCGGAGGTCCGCCGGCACTGGGGCGGGCGCTTCGCCCAGCGATCGTAGCCCGTGATCAGCCGAGAGGAGACGGCCCGAATGCGTGTGCACGGTGAGGAGGGCGGCCTGGCGCGCCAGCCGGCCGAGAGCTGGCGCCTGTACGCCTGGGCGGTGCTGGGGGGCTCGGTGCTGAGCCTCTGCCTGCTGGCGCTCCCGGCCCTGGCGCAGGAGGTGGGGAAGGCCGTGGAGTACCGCGCCGTGCCCCTCGTCGGCTCGCGGCTGGCGGTCTGGGCCGTGGCCCAGATCCATCTCAACTTCGCCGCCTTCATCCTCGGCGTGCCCATTTTCGCCGTCATCATCGAGATCATGGGGTGGGGGACAGGCGAGCAGCGCTACGACTGGCTCGCTCACGAGCTGGTCAAGCTCACCTTCGCCGCCTTCTCGACCACCGCCCTCCTGGGGGCAGCCCTCCTCTTTCTCCTCATCGGGTACTACCCGAAGGTCTGGACCTACCTGACGGGGATCTTCTTCCCGACCTACTGGGTCTACGTGCTCCTCTTCTTCCTCGAGACCTTCACCGTCTATCTCTGGTACTACGGCTGGGACTGGCTGTCGGGGCCGCGGAAGGCGATTCACGTGGCCCTCGGGGTCCTCTCGAACCTCTTCGGCACGGCGATCCTCGTCGTGGCCAACTCCTGGGTGACCTTCATGATCTCCCCGGGCGGCGTGGACGAGTCCGGCGCCCTCAAGAGCTTCTGGGGGGCCGTGAACAACTTCACCTGGATGCCCATCAACATCCACCGGCTCATCGCCAACATCGTGTTCGGGGGCACCATCTGCGCGGCCTATGCGGCCGTCCGGTTCCTGTCCGCCAAGAGCGACGAGGAGCGGGCGCGCTACGACTGGATGGGGTACATCGGCAACTTCGTGGCGCTGGCGGCCTTCATCGTGCTCCCCTTCGCGGGGTACTACCTGGGGCGCGAGATCTACGCCTACAACCAGACCATGGGCATCACCATGATGGGCGGCTTCATGTCCTGGCTCTGGATCATCCAGGCGATTCTCATCGGGATCCTCTTCATCGGCTCCAACTACTATCTCTGGCTCGGCATGGAGCGCATTCCGGGCTCCGAGCGCTACCGCAAGTACGTGCCGTATCTGCTCATGGTCCTGGCCGCCGGTTTCATGGTCTGGGCCACGCCCCGGAGCCTCATCCTCACGCTCGGGGAGGCGCGGGCCATGGGCGGCACCCACCACCCGATCCTGGGGCTCCTCGGCGTGATGTCGGCGAAGAATACGGCCGTGAACCTGATGATCCTGACGACCTTCCTGTCATTCGTCTTCTACCGCCGGGCGAACAAGGTCTCCCAGCGGTCCTGGGCCGGGCTCGGCATGGCAGTGCAGTGGGTGGCGATCGGGGTGGCGGCGGGGCTCGTCACCTTCTACGGGGTGTACGGCTACTTCGTCGAGTCCATCGTCCGGATCGGCTTTTCGGTGTACCAGGTGGCGGCCGTGCTCGGGGCCATCGTCGTGATCATGGCCATCGACATCCCCATGTTCCGGGGGGCGCGGACGACAGGGGAGATCCGGTGGGGCAGCATCGCGCCCCGGTCGCAGTATGTGTTGATCCTGCTGGCGGTGACCTTCACCTGGCTGATGGGGCTGATGGGCTTTGCCCGCTCCGGGATCCGCCAGCACTGGCATGTCTACGGCGTGCTCCGTGACACCTCAGCGGAGGCGGTGACGCCGGCGCTGGGCTACGCCTCGACCGTGATCACGGGGGTCACCATCGTGTTCTTCGCGCTGGTGATGTTCATCTTCTGGCTGGGAGGGCTTGGCGACAAGGGCAAGGCGGCGGCCCACGCGGCGCCGGCCATGGCCGGCGGTTCGGCTCGGGAGGCCCGGTGATGCAGCTGCCGGTGCCGGTGAAGGTCGGCGTGTTCGCGCTCGCGGTGATGGGGGCCTACACCTACTATGCGAACTCCATCCCGCAGATCCAGTCCAAGCCCCCGGAGGAGCTGTCCCTGGAGGGGGGAAAGGTCACCCCACAGCAGCTGGTCACGGCCGGAGAGAAGCTCTTCAAGGAGAAGGGCACCTGCGAGATCTGCCACAAGATCGGCCAGAAGGGGACGCGGGCGCCGGACCTGGCCGGCGTGGGCGCTGCCGCGGCCAAGCGGCGTTCCGGCGTGAGCGCGAAGGGCTATCTGGTGGAGTCGCTGCTGGATCCCGGCGCCTTCCTCGTGGAGGGGTACCCGAATATCATGCCGAAAGTCGACCGGCCACCCATCGGGCTCAACCGCTCGGAGTTGTGGGCGCTGACGGCCTTTCTGCAGTCCCAGGGGGGGACGGTGGACGTGACGCTGGACGACATCCCGAAGACGGCGGGGGCCCAGGCCTCAGGCGGCGGGGCGCCGGCGGCGGCACTGACGCTGCCGGGCGATGCCAAGGCGGGGCAGGCGGTGTTTGCGGGCAAGGGCGCCTGCATTGCCTGCCACAAGGCCGGCGCCCTCGGGGCCTCGCCCGTGGGCCCCGACCTGACTCAGCTCGCGCGGATCCAGACGCCCGAGTACATCATGGGCAAGATCCTGAACCCGGCCGGCATGGGGACGGTGGCCGGATATCCGCCCGGGGTCATGCCATCGACCTTTGGCCAGACGCTCACGGCCCGCGAGTACCTCGACCTGGTCTCGTTCCTCCTCACCCTCAAGGGTGACGGGGCCGCGACGGCGAAGAGATAGGCGCATGGGCCTCTTCCGCTCGAGGCTGTTCCAGTCGGTGCTGGTCCTCGTCGTGACCTTCGCCGTGTTCCGGTTCGCCATCCGGCCACCGGCGCCCTGGAGCGTGATCACCCTGTACATGGGCGTCGTCCTCCTGGCGCTCCTGGTCTACGTCTCCTCCGACGGGGACTCCTGGCGGGCCTTCGTGGCGCCGCTGCGCGCCCTGCTGGTGGACGACTCTCTGATGCCGATCCGCGTGGTGGCCATGATCGTGCTGCCGCTCGGGCTCGGCTACTACGCCTACAGCCAGGCGGCGGCCACCGTGGAGGCCCCGCCCGAGCTGCGGGCCGTGCACCCCGCGCCGCCGGCGTCGATCTCGTTCCGCGGCAAGCCGCTGGACATCCAGGGGCTCGACAACCCGCTCCGGAAGGACGCGGCCGGCCTCAAGCAGCACGCGGCCGAAGGGGGGAGCATCTACATCAAGAACTGCATGTACTGCCACGGCGACAATCTGGACGGCGCCGGCCCCTTCGCGCACGCCTTCAACCCGCCGCCGGCCAACTTCCAGGACCCCGGGACCATAGCGATGCTGCAGGAGGCCTACCTCTTCTGGCGCATCGCCAAGGGCGGCCCGGGGCTGCCGAAGGAGTCCACGCCCTGGAACTCCGTCATGCCGGCCTGGGAGGACCGGCTCAGCGCGGAGGAGATCTGGAAGGTCATCGTGTATCTCTACGACGCCACGGGGTATCAGCCGCGGCGCTGGGAGGAGGGCGGCGAGCCCAAGCACTCGCGGCTCGCGGTTCCCGTGAAGCTCGCGGGGCTTCCCGGGATGGGCCTGCTGACCCCGCGGGCAGTCGAGGCCCAGCAGGTGGGCGATCCGGCCCAGGGCAAGGCCGTGTATGAGAAGAAGTGCCTGCTCTGCCACGGGGAGAAGGGCGACGGCGCCGGACCCGGCGCGCCGCTGCTCGAGCCGCGGCCGCGCGACTTCACCAAGGGCAAGTTCAAGATCCGCACGAGCGCCTCGGGGCAGGTCCCCACCGACGCCGATCTCTTCCGCATCATCACGGAGGGCATGCCGGGAACCACCATGCCCGGCTGGAAGGGGCTGTCGGAGAAGGACCGCTGGAGCCTGGTCGCCTACCTCAAGACCTTTGCGCCCGAGGCCTTCAAGGAGGCGCCGAAGCGGGCCGTGCTGCCGAAGGAGGTGGCCGCATCGAAGGAGTCGCTGGCCCGGGGCAAGGAGATGTTCGAGGCCATCGAGTGCCACAAGTGCCACGGGGCCGGCGGGCGGGGCGATGGGCCCTCGGCCGCGGAGCTGCGGGATGATTGGAAGCACCCGGTGCGGCCCGCCAACCTGACGAAGCCGTGGAACTTCCGCGGTGGCAGCAGCACGAAGGAGATCGCCACGCGGCTGGCCACCGGGCTCATGGGCACGCCGATGCCGACCTTCATCGACAGCGTGGAGAAACCCGAGGACATCTGGCATGTGGCCAATTACGTGAAGGCGCTCGGGACGGACAAGCCGGCCTTCGCCACGATGCTGACAGTCCGGGCCGTCGCGGGCCCGATCCCGGACGACCCGGCGGCCGCCTTCTGGAGGCAGCAGCCGGCGGCGGTCTTCCCGCTGGCGGGGCAAGTGATCGTGGAGCCGCGCAACGTCAATCCCTCCATCGACACGGTCACGGTGCGCGCCGTCTACACCGGCACCGAGATCGCCTTCCACCTCAGCTGGGACGATCCGACGAAGTCCATGCCCGATGCCACGGCCAAGACCTTCGCCGACCAGATCGCGCTGCAGCTGGCGGCCCGGCCCGCCGAGGGCAGCGAGCGCCCCTACGTGCTCATGGGCGACGGATCGAGCCCCGTCTACCTGCTCCGCTGGGCGTCGGACGCCGGCGTGGGGGAGGCCAGTGCCTCGGGACTCGGCACGCTCGCTCCGCAGACGGGTCAGGCCGTCCAGGCCACGGGCGGGGCGGTCTTTGCCGACGGCCAGTACCGGCTGGTGATCAAGCGGCCGCGCGTCACCAAGGATCCCGGGGATCCCGCGTTCCCGGTCGGGCGGTTCCTCTCCGTGGCGGTCATGGCCTGGGACGGCGGGGCCGGAGAAACGGAGAGCAAGCTGTCGTTCTCGTCGTGGTATTACCTCCGCCTGGAGGAGCCAGGCTCAACCACCCCCTACCTCATCCCCCCGCTGGTGGTCCTCGTCGCCGCCGCGCTGGAGCTGCTCGTGGTCCGGCGCGCGCGGGGGCGGGCTTCCGCGGAGCCAAGGAGACCCAACTGATGCGTCATTGGACAGCTGTGCTATGCGCGTTCGGCCTGGCCGCCGCCCTGGTCTGGGCCGGCTCGACCCCCGTCACCGCCCAGGGGGCGGGCTCCATCGTGGGCGAGGTGAAGTTCTCGGGGACCCCGCCAGCCGCCAAGAACCTCAAGGTCGACAAGGACTCCGAGGTGTGCGGCAGCGACAAGCCGAGCGAGGAGCTCGTGGTGGGCGCCAGCAAGGGGATCAAGAACGCCGTGGTGTCGCTGGCCGGCGCCAAGGGCCCGGCGCCCAAGCCCGCTCAGAAGCCGGCGCTGGACCAGAAGAAGTGCCACTTCGCCCCGCACGTCCTGGTGGTCCCGGCGGGGGCCGAGGTGGACATCCTCAACTCCGACGGCATCCTGCACAACCTCCACACCTTCTCCGCGGCCAACTCCGCGATCAACAAGGCCCAGCCCAAGTTCAAGAAGGTGATGACCGAGAAGTTCGACAAGCCCGAGGTCATCAAGGTACAGTGCGACGTGCACAGCTGGATGTCGGCCTGGATCGTCGTGGCCGACCACCCCTACTACAGCGTCACCGACGAGGGCGGCACCTTCAAGCTCGACAACGTGCCCCCCGGCAAGCACAAGGTGGAGGTCTGGCACGAGAGTCTGGGCAAGCTGAGCCGGGAGGTCGAGGTCAAGGCCGGCGCCCCCACGAAGGTCACCTTCGAGCTGAGCAAGAAGTAGCCGGCGCCCGAGGAGCGGCGCACACTCTCACGGGCGCCTGTGTTGCCGTGAGCGGTGTGCCGCTTCTCGGGCATCATGCGGAGGATCCCATGCTCAAACGGTATCGCGACATCGCGGGAGACGGCGGCTCCAATATCGTGGGACAGGTGGAGGCGCTCACCGGCCGGGTGCGGGCCCGGATGGCCCGGGTCCGCCGACGGCTGGCCGTCACCAGCGGAAAGGGTGGTGTGGGCAAGAGCATGCTCACCACCAATCTGGCGATCCTGCTGGCGGCTGATGGATGGCGGGTCGGCGTGCTCGACGCCGACCTCAACGGCCCCTGTCTCGCGCGCATGCTCGGGATCCGTGGCCCGGCCCTCCGCCTCTCGCCCGAGGGCCTCCACCCCGCCGAAGGGCCGCTCGGCATCAAGGTGCTCTCCATGGATCTCCTCCTTCGTGAGGGGCCCGTGCCGCTCGTCTGGGAAGCTCCGACCCAGGACCACAGCTTCGTCTGGCGTGACACCATGGAAGCGACCGCGCTTCGGGAGCTGCTGGCCGACACGGTCTGGGGAGATCTCGACGTGCTCCTGCTCGACCTGCCACCGGGGGCGCCGAGGTTGCCGGCCCTTGCCGGACTCCTCGCCGACCTCGACGGAGCCCTGGTGGTCACCATTCCGTCGGAGGTGTCCCGGCTCGTCGTCGAGCGGGCCGTGGAGCTGGCGCGAGCCCATGCCGTGAGACTGCTCGGGCTCGTGGAGAACATGGCGGGCCACCTCTGCCCGCACTGTGGCGCCGTCGGGGATCTCTTCGTCCGCGATGACGGCCCACTCGAGGTTCCCGGCCTTCCGACCCTGGCCAGGATCCCCTTCGACCCACGAATCGCCCACTGCGCGGACCGCGGACGCCCGTACGCCGTGGAGCATGCCGACACCGCGGCGGGCCTGGCCTTGCGCGCGCTGGCCACCCAGGTGCGGACGCTGCTCTCTCCGGCGGAGGCGGCCCGGTGAAGCTTCTCTGCGTCGCATGCAACGAGCCCATGCAGGTCAGTTCGGTAGAGGGCCCCGAGGAGGGATCCGTCAGCGTCAGCTTCGGATGTGCGACCTGCGGCCAGCGAGTCGCCCTGCTCACCAATCCCCTGGAGACCCAGCTCGTCCGGTCCCTCGGAGTGAAGATCGGAGGACAGAGCGTGGGTCACGAGCCGCTCGAGGTGGTCCGGGCGAGCCTGGCGCCGCAGAGCCAGGGCGCGCTCCACGCCGCGGAAGGGGAGGCCGTGGTCTGGACCGAGGAGGCCAACGCGCGCCTCCAGCGCCTGCCGCCGATGGCCCGGCCCATGGCGCGCACGGCCATCGCCCGGTACGCGCGGGAGCACGGCGTCACGACGGTGACCCCAGAGCTGATGGACGAGTACCGGGCGCATGCTGGTTTCTGAAGGGGCGACGAGTCGGCGGTGGGTGGTCGTGCCGGTGCTGGCCGCGGCGGTGATGCTGACCGCCTCGGCGCCGGTCCATGCGCAGTTACAGACGCTCCCGCCGGTCAGGGTCGGAGTCATCCAGCCGCTGTCCGGTCCGGCCGCCACCTCCGGCACCTACGTCCGCATGGGCGCCGAGATCGCGCGCGACCGACTCAACGCCCGCGGCGGCGTGCTGGGCGGCCGCCGGCTCGAGCTGGTGATCGAGGACAACAAGTCCGACCCCGCGGAGACGGCGAGCGCGGCGGAGAGGCTCATCGTCCGCAGCAAGGTGCGCGTGATCATGGGCGCGGGTGATGACGCGATGACGCTCGCGGCGATGCCGAAGATCGAGGAGCGCGGGGTCCCCATGGTCGTCGAGAGCGCCAGCGGCGCGCCGATCACCACCCGCGGGAACCCCTGGGTCTTCCGCCTCAGCCCACCCCCGGAGATGCAAGCCTTCGGGTTCGAGCCGCACGTGGGCAAGCTCGGCGTCAAGCGCGCCGATTTTCTCGTGGTCAACAGCGACCGGGGGCGCAGCACGGCCACTGCGTTCGGCGACATGCTGAAGCAGAACGGGGCGGCGGTCGGTGTCACCGAGGTCATGGAGGCGTCCGCGACCGACATGAGCGCCCAGCTCGCGAGGATCAAGGCCACGGGTTCCGACACCCTGTTCCTGGCGAGCGGCGTCGAGCAGATCGCGCTGGCGATGAAGCAGGCGCACGAGCAACGCCTCGCGCGGAGGATCGTCACCATCGGAGACGGCGCCTCCCCCTCCCAGATCGTCAAGCGGGTGGGCGCCGCGGCCGAGGGCACCTACCACATCGTCTCCTCGATCCCCTGGTTCCCCGAGGCGTTGCCAAACCCAAGGATCGCGCGGGAGTTCGTCGACGAGTGGACCAAGCGCGGCCATCCCGGCGAGGGGCTCATGGAGGGGGGCCGGGGTCACGACGGGATCACCACGATCATCGCGGCGATCAAGCTCGCGGGCAAGGACGACGCCGGGATGATCCGCGACGCGCTGTGGCGCGTGTACTTCAGCGGCATCAGCGGTCCCATCAAGTTCGGGAAGGATGGACCGGCCGGGAAGGAGAGCGGTCAGCGCCAGCCCAGCATCTTCGTGGTTCAGATCAGGGACGCGAGGTTGGCGCTCCCGGACTTCGGCGCGAAGAGGTAGACTCGCGCGGCACTCCTGCCCGCTGTCTCACCCCTGACGCCGGCTCGCGCGCCACTCCGCCAGCTCCCTGGCGACAACGGTGGCGCGGCAGTCGGGACAGACGCCGTGGCTGAAGGTGGCCTGCGAGCGCTCCCCGACGTAGGTCTCGATCTGCTCCCAGTAGTTCCGATCGTTGCGAACCTTCTTGCAGTACGCGCAGATCGGCAGCAGCCCGTGAAGCTGCTTGACCTGGCCCAGCGCCATCTCGGCCTCCCGCCGCGCCTGCACCGCCGCCTCGTACAGCCGCGCGTTCTCGATCGCGATCCCCGCCTGGTCGGCCAGCCCCTGCGCCACCGTGACCGCGTCGTCGTCGAACCGATGGCCGCGCGGGCCAAAGACGATGAGGGTGCCCAGCACCCGCGTCCCCATCCTCACCGGCACGCACATGAGGGCCCCGGTCCGGGCCGCCTGCGCCTGCGCCCGGTGCGCCGGCACCAGATAGGGATCCGCCGCCGTGTCCGCCGTCACGTACGGCCGGCCCGTCGCCGCCACCCTCCCGCTGATCGACTCCCCGATCCGGATCCGGTCCCTCGCCATCACCTCCAGCGCCCCCGCCGTCGCCCCCACCCGCCCCAGCCACTCCCCCTCCGCCAGCCGGAACCCCGCCTCCCCCTCGAAAATCTCCGCCGCCGCCTTCGCAATCGACCCCAGCAGCTCCGGCAGGTCCAGCTCCGCCGTCAGCCGACGCGACACCGCCACCAGCGTCCCCACCCGCTGCCGCCGCCCCTCGGACTCCTCCAGCAACCGCGACACCGACGCGTTCGAGGCCTCCAGCTCCCCCCTGGCCGCCTCCAGCGCTGCCGTCCGATCCACCACCCGCTGCTCCAGCCCCTGGTTCAGCCGGAGCAGCTCCCCCTCCGCCCTCTGCCGCCCCGCCTCCGCCCGGATCTGGATCCGGTGCGAGATGCGGACCACCCAGAAGAGGGACAGGTACAGCAAGAGACCCCCCAGCACCGTCGTGGCCCAGATGGTGTTCCGGGACTTCCGGATGTCCTCGTAGAGCCGTTCCGGGACCTTGTAGACCTCCAGCACCCCGATCACGGAGCGGGGGTCCTCGGGGGCGAAGATCGGCACATACACTTCCGCCAGCGTGGAGAAGAACTCACGCTCCTGCACGTTCTCGGGCTTCTGCAGGCTCTTGAGCTGAACCCTGACCTGCCCCCGCAGGGCAGCCACGAGATCGGAGTTGTCGGCAAACCTTCGGCCGATGAGACCCTCGTCTTCGGCCCAGATCACGACGGCGTCACGGTTCCACACCTTGACGCGAACGACCTCGGGAAGCTTGTAGAGCGGGCTCAGGGCCGAGCGGATCCGCGCCCGGTCCAGCCGAAGCGCGGGATCGATGAAGAGCTGCTCCATCCCGTGATCGCTGGCCTCGTAACGGACGAACTGGGCGGTGGTCTGCCACTCGCTGGCCCGCATGTGACGCGCGAGCACATCCGAGGTCACCCATCCGAGTGCACCCATCAAGGCCAGCACGCACCCCAGGCTCAGCACCGAGAAGCGAGTCAGGAGGCTCCAGGCGGGAAGGCGCATCACAAGGTCTCCATGGTTCGGGCAGACCATCCACCTGGCGGCGGGCGGCCCCCTCAGTGTTCCAAGATACTGTAAAGTTTATCCTCTCACAATCGAGCCAAGGGGAGATGCGGATTCTTGGCCAAAGGAGGCTGCGGCCACTGAGGTCCAGCCGCCGGGCCCTGGCGGCAGCGCTCCCCCCCCTTGGAGTGGCGGGACCACTTGGCCGGGACCGGACCGAAGGAAGGCGCCGAGCGCGCGGGAAGGATGCTCAGCCGGCCTTGCCGGGTGCTGGCGAATCCCCTTCGCCGAACGAGCGCTCCAGGTCGACCATGGTCGTGCTCCCGATGTAAGGGCTCTCGGCAACCCGCCGCAGGTCGGGCAGGCGCCTGACCAGCGCCTCGATCTTCCTGATCTCCTCCTCGGCCGCGGCCACGGTCCGGGCCCGCTCCGGGAGTCCGAGGTCCTCCTGCTTCAGCACCTGGATGGCCCCAAGGATCCCGGTGAGCGGGTTGAGAATCGCGTGGTGGAGACCAACGACCACCTGGCCGATCGCCGCGAGGCGCTCCTTTTCCACCAGCTGCGCCTGGGCATCGAGGAGCGCCTGGTTCGAGTCCTTGAGACGCGCCTCCATCTCGACCATCTCCGTGATGTCCCGCGAGACCTCGAGGATCTGGTAGACCTGCCCCGACGCGTCGCGCAGCGGCGCGGCGACGACATCCGCGTAGGTCGTCCGGCCACCCGGCCCGGGCTGGGCGAGCACGCCCCGCTCCACCTGCCCGGTGTAGAGCGTTCGCACGGCGGGGCAGCCGTCGCAGGCCTCGCGCGGCGAGCCCGTCAGCTCGAAGCAGGTCCTGCCGACAGCCCCAGCACCCGCGTGAGCCGTCGCCGCAGCGTTCATCCACACCACGTGCAGCTCGCGGTCGACGATCACCAGCCGATCGGCGATCCCGGCCAGGATGGCTGCCAGCCGCTCATGCGCCTCGCGGATGTCGCGGAACAGCTCCACGTTGGCAAGGGCTATGGCCGCCTCGTGGAGCATGATCTCCAGCGTCTGGAGCGCCGCCGGCGCCGGCGCGACACTGCCAGGCAGGAGGTGGCCCGCGAACAGGTGCGCCGGGCCGCGCTGGGGGAAGACCGGGATGACCACCAGACCCTCCTCAGCCTGGTGGGCCCGCCCGGCGAGGGCCTCGGCGACCAGCGCTCCCGGAGGGGGGAGCACCTCGGCGCCCGGCGGCCAGGACGCGAGCCGCGTGAGCCCGCCACCGGCCTCGGCCCTGTAAAGCGAGGCGTCGGCGAGACGCAGTCCGCTGGCGGCACTCTCGACCACGTGGGCCGCCACCTGGGCGAGATCCAGCGGGCGGAGCACCGACTCGGTGAACTGCTGCAGCAGCGTCAGCTCCTCGTTCTGCCGCTCGAGCCGCTGGATGGCCCGCTCCTCGCTGGCCGAGGCCCGCCATACCACGAGGCCCAGGGCGCCGTAGAGGAACAGCCCCATGGCCCCCGCGACGCCCCAGATCAGCCGCGAGGTGCGCTGCAGGTCCAGCATGACCGCCGTCATGTCCTTGTACGTCTCGATCACGCCGGCCGCCTGGGAAGTGCCCGGGAAGGTGATCGGAACATACGCCTCCGCCACGTACCGCGGGTTCTTCTCGAAGACGTGCTCCGAACGCTTCGGCTCCTCCAGGACCGTCGTCACCCGGCCCCGGAGAGCTGCGAGCAGGTAGGCATTGTCGGGAAAGGCCAGGCCGATGAGCCGGGGCTCGTTCGACCAGATGATGCGTCCTGTCCGGTCATATGCCTTGATCCTGAACACGCCGGGAAGCCCCTCGAGGAAGGTCGCGAAGCCCTCGTGCGCTGAGGGATCGGAGGCGTTCTCGAAGTTCAGCGCGGTGAGGTGCTGGTGCGCCTGGCTCTGCACGATCTCGGCTGTTTGCGCTTCCTCCTGGGAGAGGACGTAGCGCTCGAAGAAGGCGCCGACGAGCAACCCGGCGGCGACGACGACCACCACCACCAGCCCCGCGCTGACGATCAGGTAACCCTTGAAGCGGCTCATTCGCCTTTCCCGCATCCCTGATGATGCTCCAGCCTGCGTCCTGGCACAACGCCAGCGGCGCCCTCTACATTCCCACCTTGTCCCGGTGGCAGTTTCGACAGAGGCCGAGCCAACTGACGGCGCCGAAGTTCCACAGCTTCGGCGCCGGCGCGGCATGGGGGTTGTGACAGCTGGCGCAGGACAGCTCCCGCTTCGGCCGGTTTGGATCGGGCCGGCCGCGGGTGGGATGCCCCTGGCCACTTGGCCCCCAGTTGATCACGTGGCGCCCGTCCGCCTTCTCGAAGTGACAGGTCGTGCAGAGGTTCCAGGCAGCCTTCTTGAGAAAGAACTGGTTGTCCGTGCCGTGCGGGTTGTGGCAGATCGTGCACCGGCCGGTGGAGGTGGGCCCGTGCTGGTAGCGGCTGCCGTAGAAGCGCTCCTTCTGCTCGTCGTGGCAGGAGAAGCAGAGCGGCATGACGGGGTCCGGGGTCGCGTACCGCTGAGGCGACGCAGTCGGGTCATGGCATTTCGTGCAGGCCCACAGCGCCGCCGGGCCGTGCACTTCCTTGGCCTTCGTCAAGCGGGCGTGGCACGAGTAACAGGTGGACTGGTCGGGGCTGGCGGGCCCGGTGTCACCGGGCACCGCCTGGGTGCGGTGACACTCGTGGCACATCGCCTCGTTCCGCGCCTGGTGAAACGGCACGCGCCTGAAGCCCTTCGGCGGCTCCGAGGCCGAGAGGATCGCGGCAGAGTAATAGACTGCGCGAGCCTCGCGCACGGCCGGCTTGCCTGGAGGGCTGGATTCCACCTCGACCACGTTCTGGCCGGCAGCGAGCTGGGCGCTCCAGTGCAGGACACCGCCCCCGGCCGGGCGCGGCTGGTGGGCCGCGGGGCCGAGGTCGGTCCCGTTGAGCCGCGCCCGTACGGCGGAAGGCGCCACTCCCCCGTCGATCCCCACGATCACGTGGATGTTCCCACCCCCCGACACGACCGAGTCCGCCGCCGGGGCGTGCACGCGGACCCCCTGGCCGGCGGCGGCCGGAGCCCAGGCCACGCTGAGCACGATCACGAGCCCGGGAATCGAGCGCCTCATTTCCTTCCTTGGAGCAGTTTCAAGAACGCCCACCGATACCGGGAGACGGCGCGGGCGGCATCGCCGCGCGCCTCGTACGCGCGTCCGAGCTCGTAGTAGCCACGGACAGGCTCCGGGTTGAGCATCACCGCCTCTTCGAGCAGGCGGATGCCCTCGTCGACCTGGCCGAGCCGGATACGCGCGATGCCGACGCCGACGCGCGCGCCCGGCGAGGTCGGGTTCTTCGCGAGCACGAACTCGAACTCCCGCAGCGCCTGAGCCGCTTCGTTCGTGTCGAGGCGGGCGTAGCCGAGCCCGAGGTGGGCCTGGGTGAGGTCTGGCTGGAGCGCCAGGGCCCTCGCCAGCTCGCGCGCCGCTTCCTCGTACCGCCGCTCCGACGCGAGCGCCGTGCCTTGCCTGTACGCGGCCTGCGCCGCCTCGGCGTCTCGCCCGTGCACCTCGCCGACGCTGACCAGGCGTGCCGTCACGTCTGCATCGGAGATCTCGCCCAGCGCCCGAAGGGTGTAGGCCTCGACGAGCCGGCGGTAGTTGCTGTTGCGGCTCGGCACATACGCCTTCAGAACTCCTCGAGCGTCGACCACCGCAGTGCTGGGAAACACGATCACCCCGAACGCGTCAGACGCCTGCCGGTTCCTGTCCGTCGCCGCATCGAGGGGCGGTCGCGGCACGCGCCCGGCGCCGGATCCGGCCTCCGCGAGGGCGACGACCGCCACCCCCTTCGCGGAGAGCGCCGCCGCGAGCGCTTCGAGATCGGCCAGCGCTTCCTCCGAGAACACCTGCCCGGGCCGCCAGAACAGAAGGACCATCGGGCGCCCTGGCGCTGGCACCGCGACGCCCCGGCCGCCGGCGCCGTCGAGCGCGAGCGCGGGGACAGGGCTGTCCACGGGGACGTTCCGGAAGCCGAGCGCCGGACCCGCCAGGCCCAGCGTGGCCAGCACCGCGATCAGGAACGCGCGCAGGTGTCTCATCCGCCAGCCCTCCTAGTAGATGATGACGAGCTTGACGAGCCGGTCACGCGCCGCGACGTCGGCAGAATCGTAGACGACGAGGATCCCCAGCTCGGAGAACGATTCGGCCATGAGGTCGACCGGCAGATAGTGGAGCTTGCCGTCGGCCTTCGTTCCCGCCCCGGCCGCCGCGCGACCCGTCATGCGCAGGAACTCTCCGTACGTGAGCAGCCGCCCGGAGCCGAACACCGCGCGAACATCGCGGTCGAGCGTCCCCCACACCGGAAAGACGAAGATGGACTCGATGGGGCCGTCCGGCGAGGCGTTGACCGCGATGGACTCTGTCCGCAGCGGTGACGGCACGGCGTCGCCACGGAAGAGGAATGCGTCCGCAGTCCGCTGCAGGGCAGTGCCGAGGCGCTCGGTGGCGTCGACGAGGGTGCTCTGGCCCACCTTGAGCCCGAGCCACTCGTGAGCCTTGACCGGCTTCGCCTGGGCCCCGGCGCTCGCCACGGCCGTCGCGTCCGGCCGCCGGCCCGCGCCGTCGCGGACTCTGGCGAACTCCCGCTTCACGGTGGCCAGATGGTCGTCTGGGCTCTCGCGCAACACCTCCGCGACCCGGGGCAGCACTGCCGTGCCACCCTGCTGCAAGAGCGCCAGCGCCGCGAGACGCCGGACGAAGGGATCGGGGTCGGCGAGCATGGAGCTCAGCGCCTCCATCGCCTCGCTGCCCCCGATCTCGCCGAGCGCATCGGCGACAAGCCGCTTGCCCCACCGGTACGCCTCCTTTCGTCGCAGGTACTGCACCAGCGGCGGCACCGCCCGGCGGTCTCTCAGCTCGCCGAGCGCCTCGATGGCGACCCATCGAACATCACGCTTCTCGTCGCGGAGGGCGCCGAGAAGCGCCTCGAGGACCTTCGGGTCCCGCGAGTGCCCCAGCTCGGCCACCGCCGCCATGCGCGTCGCCGTGTCGCGCGTGGTGCCGAGCGTCCGCAGCGCGGCGGCCACGTCGACCGCTGGTGCCTGCGCCAGGGCCGGGCCGGCAAGGAGCCACAGGAACCCCGCCAGGAGAGCGCGTCTCATCCGCTCACCTCCCGTAGGAGAGCGGGAACAGCTCCCGCCGCGTCTGCCACAGGAGCTCGACGCCCTTTCGGTAATGGGCCATCGCTTCCGGCTTCATCCCCCGCTCGTCATACGCCTGTCCCGCCGTCAGGTAGAGGCGCCACTCGAGGGGATTGAGCTTGATGGCGGCGTCCAGCTCCTGCCGGCCCCGCGCGACGTCGCCGCTCCTCAGCAGGAGCACCCCGAGCTGGGCCCGCGCCGGCGCGTACGCGGGGCTGGCCGCCACGGCTTTCTGGAGGAGCTGCCGCGCCGCGTCGGTCTCCTTCCGCGCCGCGCGGAGCGCGGCCAGCTCCGTCAGCGCCGCCGGGCTCGCCGGATCGATCTTGAGCGCCTCGCCGAGCGTCCCCTCGGCCTCGCGCAGGAACCCCTCGCGCTCCTCCGGCGTCAGCCGCAGCGTCACGACGGACTCCCCGTTGAACTGGATCGCCTCGAAGGCGACGGCGCGCTCGCGATAGGTTTGTCCGAGGAGGACGCGCGGCAGCGCAAAACCGGGGTCCAGCTCGATCGCCTTCTTCAAGTTGCCGTCCACCTGATCGACCAGCCCGCGGGCGAGCATCGCCCGCGCCAGATTGAAGTACCGCACGGCCCGGGGATTGGGCTGCTTCCCCTCCGCGACCGCCCGCTTGGCCACCGCCCGTCCCGCCACGGTCGCCTCCACCAGCTCGAAGAACTCCTCCCGCCCGGCGATCGGATACGCCGCGAGATCGGCGAGGATCGTTCCGTCACCACGCATCAGCACGGTCGACGGCACCGCGACGACGCCGTAGCTGTGGAACACCGTGAGGCCGCGGTCGAGGAGCAGGGGAAACGTCACCCCGATCTTCTGGGCGAGGGCGCGGGCCTTCGCCAGCTCCTCGGGCGTGCTGGCCGGGCTCTCGACGTTGACGCCGAGGATCACGAGGGCCGGCTCCGGCGACCGCGCGTGGAGCTTCTGCAGGCGAGCGAGGACCTCCGGCGACTTGTCGCTCCAGCTCGACCAGAAGACGAGGACGATGGCACGAGCGCTGGCGAAATCGTGAAGGGCGACGGCCTTGCCCTCGAAGCTTTCCAGCGAGAAGTCCGGCGCCTTCATGCCGGGCTGGAGCGCCTCCAGGGCAGCCGCCGGCGCCGCCGCGGCCAGAGTCAGCACGACGAGTATGCCGAGTGCGCGTCTCAACATGGTCATCCTCTAGTCCGCCGTAAAGGTCCGGTAGTCGATCGGGTTCTGAACAGTTTGCTTGCGGTTGTAGCCCCGCGGCACGTGGCATCCGGGTGCGCACTTGCCGCCATTGGCGTACTTGACGTAATTCGTCTTCACTTCCCACCCGCCGAAGGGGACGCCCTCACGAATGTGCTTCGGGCGATGGGAGGCATGGGTCTCGTGGCAGGCGCGGCAGGTCCGCCCCTTGATCTGGTTGACGTGGCGGAAGTGGAGGCTCTCGCTGCCGTTCCGGAAGCCGGTCAGCGTGGTCGTGCTGCGCTCGAGGGCGAGGGTGGGCTCATGGCAGCCGAAGCAGAGTCCGTACTGCTCGCGGGCGAACGGCGCGTAGAACTCCTGCGGGTACGGCCGGCGCAGGATGCGGAAGTTGTCGGTGCCGTGGGGGTCGTGGCAGGCCGCGCAATCCTGCTGCCGGATGGGGCCATGCCAGTCCCTGTGCTCGCCGAGGAACGCTTTCATGTTCACGAGCATCTTGCCATCCGTCGCCTTCCGCTCGCGGTCGTGGCAGCGGAGGCAGAGCACCATCGGGGTGTCCTGGAGCTGCTTGGGGAAGTTCGTGAAGTGCGGGTCGTGGCAGTTGAGGCACCGGCGCTCGATCTTCACGGCCTCATGATCCGTCCGGGCCGTCCCCACCTGGGTCTTCTTGTCCGGGTGGCAGCCGAAGCAGAGCTCGGGAACCGACCGCTGCACGCGGTAGGGGTTGGGCGAGGTGTGGGGGTCGTGGCAGTTCGAGCAGTCCAGCCGTGCCGGCACGTGCCCGAAGCGCTTGGGCGTGAACTCCGCGCGCTTCTCCGTGTGGCACGTGTAGCAGAGCTCGGGCCCCTGCTTGACGAGCCGGTACGGGTACGGAGAGGTGTGGGGGTCGTGGCAGGCAACGCACTGGCCCTCCGCCACCGGGCCGTGAACCTCCCGCTCGAGGGTCTTGTCGCGGTCGTGACACTGGTAGCAGAGCTGGCTCGGGGGGCTCTTCCGCAAGCGATACCGGTACGGCGACTGGTGCGGGTCGTGGCAGGCCCCGCAGAGGCCGAAACGCACGGGCCCGTGCACGACCTTCTGCGAGTCCATGCGCTGCTCGTGGCACATGTAGCAGAGGTCCCGCTCCGCCCGCGCCATTCGGAAGGCGTGCTTCTCACCGTCGTACGCCGTCTTCTCGTCCTTCGGCGTGTGGCACTTGGTGCACTCCCCGGCCGCCACCGGGCCGTGAACGTACCGGGCCTGGCCCATCTGGCTGTGACATGCCCCGGTCACGCACGACGGCTTGGCCGCGCGTTGCGCGACCGGGGCCGGCGCGGCGGAGGTGGGCCTGGCAGGGACCGGCGCCCCGGGGGCCGGCTTGGCGGGCGCCGTCGGCGCCTGCGGCGCCGGCGCGCTCGGCGGCGCGGCCTTGGGCTGGGCGTGGGCGGCCGCGGGCAATGCCATGAGTGACGCCGCGAGCCCGCCGAGCAGGACGACGACGCGCACGATCATGGCAAGCGCTCCCGGTGGATGAGGTAGGCGGTGACCACGCGCGCCTCTTCCTCCGTCAACTTGAGGTTCGGCATCCGGGTGTCGAGATAGTGCGAGGGATTGAGCACGAAGCGGTAGACCCAGGCGGGGTTCAGGCGCCGGCCGGCGAGCGTCAGGTCCGGACCGATACCGCCGGGTCTCGAGCCGATCCGGTGGCAGTTATCGCAGAACTTCTCCGAGAAGAGCCGCTCCCCCTCCGGCGCGAGCTTCGGACTGATCGCTGCGGCGGGCAGCGGCTTCAGGGTCTCGTCCTTGAGTCGCGCCATGATGTAGTCGGTCAGCGTCGCGACCCCGCCGTCGGTGAGGCGGAAGTCGGGCATGCGGGCGTCCGAGCCCATGATGGCGTACTCCGGCTTGATCTGTACGGGGCGGCGCAGGAACCCTTCGAGCCACTCTCGCGTGACGCGGCTTCCCTGGAAGCCGAGCGGCGGACCCACTCGCTTGCCCTCCGGGAAGCCAGCGATCCGGTGGCAGCCGACGCAGTTGAGGCGGACGAGGAGGCTGCGGCCCATTGCCGCGTTTGCCTCCCTGTGCTCGTTCTTGGCCGCAGCAAAGCCCGGCTGGGGCGCCCTCTCCCTGCGCGAGGTCAGGTAGTCTCGCAACGCCAGGATCTGGGCTGTCTCGTCGCCACCCAGGATGTCGTCCGGCCCGGACTTGTCGTCGGCAAAGAACGAGGGCATCTTCGTGTTCGGGACGATCTTCGACGGGTCCCGGAGCCACCGCACGATCCAGTCGGGATCCAGCCGGTCCGGCACGCGCTCGAGGTTGGGGCCCCATTCCTCCGGCTTGCCGGCCGGCTTGCGATCGCCGTCGAAGTGGCAGCTGAGGCAGTCCAGGTAGTCCTTGCTCATGAGCTTCAGCGCGGCCTCGCGGGCGGACGCGCTGAGGGTCCCCCGGTGGCGGTGCGCCGGCGGCAGGGGGGAAGCCGAGCGGTCCTTCAAGCTCGCGAGCCCCTCGGTCAGCGCCACGGCTTCCTCGTCAGTCAGCCTGAAGTTCGGCATGCGGGCCCGGATCGCGGGACGGATCGTCTGGGGCGACTTGAGGAACGCGAACAACCAGTCCGGCCTGACACGGTCGCCCTCGGCGGTGAGGAGCGGGGCCTCCTGGCGGACCTGCGTGGTGTGGCCCGGGATGTCATGGCACACGGGACACCCGAGTCGCTCGATGAGGGCGCGCCCCGTCTCCTGCGCCTCGACGGGAGCGTTCCATGGCAACGCGAGGACGGCGACGATGACGGCCAGCCCCGCGAGGAGCAGGCTCAGGAACGGCGTCAGCCTCGGCCGCCACCTCACCCCAGCACCGCCCCTCACTTGTTCGCCACCGCGGTCACCCGGTCGTAGCCGCGCGACACGTGGCACCCGGGCGTGCAACGGCCGCCGGTGTCGGTCTTCTGGTAGTTCGTCGGAACCTCCCAGCGGCCGAAGGACACGGACTCGCGGATCTGCTTGGGCCGCTTCGAGGCGTGCGTCTCGTGGCACGCGCGGCACGTGCGCCCCTTGTCCGGCCGGTTGACATGGACGAAGTGGAGGTTCTTCTCCCCGTTGCGGAAGTTGGTGAGCTTCACGGTCGAGGCCTCGAGGGCGAGAGTGGGCTCGTGGCAACCGAAGCAGAGGGCGTACTGCTCACTGGAGAACGGCGCATAGAACTGCCGCGGGTAGGCGCGGCGGAGAATACGGAAGTTGTCGGAGCCGTGCGGGTTGTGGCACGCAGGGCAGTCGCCCTGGCGGATGGGACCGTGGATCACGGGGTTGTCGGCCAGCCAGGCCTTCATGTTCATGATCTTGCCGGTTGGCGTTTCGAGCTCCTTGTCATGACAGCTCAGGCAGAGCTGGGCGGCCACCGCGCGCAGCTGCTTCGGCTGGTCGGCCGTGTGCGGGTCGTGGCAGTTCAGGCACTTCTTCTCGATCTTGTAGGCATCGTGCTGCGTGCGCGCTCCGGCGACATGCTTGCCCTGGGCCTGATGGCACGAGAAACAGAGCTCGGGGACCGGCTTGCGCGTGCGCGCCGGGTTGTCCGAGGTGTGGGGATCGTGGCAGCCGTTGCAGTTCTCGCGCGCCGGCTTGTGGCTGAACTTCCGCGTCGCGAACTCCTGCTTGCGCTCCTCGTGGCAGCCGAGGCAGAGCGTGTTGCCCTGAGCCGTGAGCCTCACCTTGTCCTTGCCCTGGTGCGGGTCGTGGCAGGCCGTGCACTCGCCCAGGGCGACGGGACCGTGCACCTCCCTCGACGTCGTCTTGTCGTCCTTGTGGCACTTGAAGCAGAGCTTGGAAACCGGCGTTTCCTTGAGGCGAAAGCGATTCGGGGACTGATGAGGGTCGTGGCAGAACGAGCACTGCCCCCACTGGACCGGCCCGTGGACCACGGGCAGCGTGTTCTTCCGCTCGTGGCACGTGTAGCAGAGGTCGGCGCCATGGGCCACCAGCTCGAAGTCGCCCTCCGAATCCTTCGCTTTGGACGGGTGCGCCACGTTGGGCTTGGGGGTGTGACAGGCCTTGCACGCGCCAACGACCACCGGGCCGTGCACATACCGGTCCACCCCCATCTTGGCGTGACAGCCGCCGGTCGTGCACGAGGACCCGGCCGGCGGCGCACCCTTGGCGGGCGGACCGGGCGTGGGTGCTGCGGTGGCCTGGGCCGGCTTGGTCGAGCCACCGCGGGGCTGGGCAGAGGCCGCCAGCGCCAGGGCGAGCGCCAGCACCGAGCAGGCGCCCACTGCGACCCAGCGGCCGATCACAGCCTCGCCCCGACATCATCAAGTCCATGCCGCTGTCTTGCGCTCACACCTGCCTCCCAGGGATCACCAGCAACGGCTATGCCGATCCCCGGGCCCCAGGTGGCTTGATCTTCGGGCACTTACCCGGCTGGCAGCCGGCGGTAAACTCACTGTGAGGGGGAAGCTTCCCCAATAGTGGGTGAAAACACCCAGTCGGTGCTCTCACGCGTCATCCCGAAAGCGTCCCACCCCCCGAGGGAGCCGGGCTTGGCCGTTCGGCATCCCGCTTGCTACTCTCCTCGGGACATGAGGCCTCTCATCACCGCGGTACTGGCTGTAGCCCTCGTCCTCCCGCACCCCGCGTCAGCGGTATGGTCGGGCCTGAACGAACAGCAGGTTCAGGAGGCGCTCTCCCTCGCCACGGCCGCGTACGAGCGCTGGCGCAAGGAGGGAGGGGCCATCGACGACGTGGACCGCGAGTACCTGGTCAGTCTGGGGCCCGACACCGGCAGCGCGATCCTCTTCACCGA
This sequence comes from Candidatus Rokuibacteriota bacterium, assembly GCA_016188005.1. Lineage (NCBI taxonomy): Bacteria > Candidatus Rokuibacteriota > Candidatus Rokuibacteriota bacterium. The sequence continues at coordinate 22,452 of JACPIQ010000116.1, forward strand.
GTTCTCGACTCTGACGCTGGAGCATCGTCGGTGGCTCGCCATCGGACGGAAGATCGAACCCAAGGAGATCGAGCTGATTGCGGAGCGGTTCCGGAACCAGTTCAAGTTCTCCGTGACCCTCGTGGGCGAGAGCCGGGACTTCCTGCGCCAGTACCAGGTGCGGCTCCTCCAGTCCGGGGTGAGCAGGGAGCCGCTCAAGGCGGAGGTGTTCCGCGGGGTGCGTCAGGGAACGTCGAATCGCTGGGTCGCCCTCGGCGAGTACACCTTCTCGGTCGAGAAGCTGGACCTCGCCGGCGCCTTGAGTCTGGTGTGCCAGACCGCGGGGGGCAAGGAAATCCGCTTCGAGTTCGATCTCTCCCGGCTGCGATAGCCCGCCGGGAGGATCGCCTTTCTCTCAGGACCGCGGCGCCCCGTCCAGCGCCTGCCGGGCTCTCCTGGCCCAGTAGCCTCGCGGATCCAACCGCAGGTACTCGGCGAAGTGGGCCCGCGCCCGGGCCGCCTGGCCCCGCCGCTCGTGGATCAGCGCGAGACCGTAGTGGGCGTTGGCGAAGGCCGGGTCCGCCTCGAGGGCACGCTGCTGCTGGACCATGGCCTCGTCGAGCCGCCCGAGGTCGAAGTACACGTAGCCCAGGTTGCTGAGCGCGGCCGGACTCCGCGGGCTCAGCTGAAGGGACAGGCCGAAGGCCGCGATCGCCTCGTGGTGCCGGCCTTCCCGGTAAAGCTGAACGCCACGGCGGAAATGCTCCTCGGCCTTGACCCGGGTGAGTACCCGCGGAAAGGCCGCCTCGAGGCGCTCCGCACGCTCGGCGCGCCCGGTGCGGCGATAGGCAGCGAGGAGGACCGGGTACGCCTCCAGCAGACTTGGGCTTCGTTCGAGCGCCCGCTCCAGGCTGTGAATCGCCCGCCGGTCGTCGCCGGCCTTGGCAGCGAGAATGCCGATGTTGTAGAGCACATCGGCCGTCTCGTCGAGGGCGGCGGCCTTCGTGTAGTACTCGAGCGCACGGGCTGGCTGGGCCAGACGAGCATGGGCGAAGGCCAGCCCCTGGTAGACGTTGGCGAGGTGGCTCCAGGGGCCCGGGAAGTCGCGCACCCGGCCCAGGACCTGGATGGCCTCGGCATGGCGGCCGCCGTCGTTGTAGAGGAAGCCCAGCAGCGCCAGTCCCATGGAGGAGCCGGTGTCGGCGACGTTGCGCTTCAGCTCGGCCTCGATCGCCGCCGGCGGCACGCCTGCCCGGAGCTGGCGCCGCAGGTGCAGGGCACCGTTGACCGGCCTGACATGTCGGTACTCGTCCCGCTGGGCCACAGCGGCCAGCGGCCCCGCGCGGTGCACGTAGACCAGGACCAGATCATCCCAGTAGACGAGTGCCCAGGGAGCCGAGTTCCATCCCAGGTCCATGTCGGGAACATCGCTCCCCAGCCCGGAGGGCAAGACCGGATAGTCCACGAGGGCGATCTCGAACCCATAGGTTGACCGCAGCTTCTCGAGCCGCACCGGATTCTCCCGGACGACCATGGCCTCATCCAGCAGCCCGGCTGGCACGTGACCCCGGCCGTCCGTGAAGGGCGCAAGCCTCGGGAAGTCGCGCCAGGCGATGTAGCCGCCCCAGTGGAAGACGTTGAAGACTCGTCCGGAGGCGCCGACGCGCTCGAGGTAGCGGAGGGCGCCGTCGGGAATCATCACGGCGTTGATCCCGAAGCCGGGCTCCTTCAGAGAATCTCCCAGGGGCCCCGTCCGCGTCGCCCAGAGCCCGAGCACCGCCAGCCCGAGGCCCGCGGCTGCGACCGCCGCCGGGAGCGTGAGGCGACGGGCCCAGGCCTCCCCCAGACGCCCGATCAGCGCGCGAAGGTGGCGGGCCAGCACCGGCGCGCTCACCACCGCGAAGAGGAACATGAAGCGCCTGGCCGAGAAGGCGAGGTAGGCGAAGGGAAGGACCAGGAGCAGGGACACGATGGACAGACGCTTGACGGTCAGGGCGAAGGCCAGCCCCAGGAGTGCCGCGATCACGAAGGGCGCGTTCTGCTGGCCGAAGCGCGGCGGCTGGAGCTCGCTGATCTCGTGGAGGAACCAGGGGGCTCCGGCGAGCCGGAACGGTGCCAGCAGCGGGTCGACTCCGTAGGGGTTCAGGAGAGAAACCAGGATGACAGCGGTGAAGACCGCGGCCACGACCCGGAGCTGACGGGGGGACGGCGTGCCCGGCAGCGCGAGGCCCCACCGGGCGCGCGCAACCGACTGCAGCGCCCCGCCGGCCAGGACGGCCACGAACGGCACGACGCCCACCACGATGCTCGGGTGCATGTTCACCCAGATGACCTGGAGCGCCGGCAGCGCGTACAGGTAGCGGCGTCCCTCGTAGAGATAGGCATCGAGCGCATAGACCGTGAAGGCCAGGAACACCATCAGTACGAGGTCCGGGCGCTCGACGAAACGGTGTCGGACGACGAGGAGCATCGGGACCAGGACCACGCACGCGAGAGCCACGGCCAGGAGCTCGCGCCCGGGCGGATCGCGGGGGCAGAGGCAGCCCTTCAGCAGGATCCAGAAGGCCAGCGTGGCGACGGCCGCCTTGAGGAGGATCACCCCCGCGAGCCCGCCGGCGGCCTGGACGAGGTAGAGCAGGAGCCCGAAGAGCCACTCCGGGTTGTAGTACGGCAACGCGGCGCCTGGATAGCTGAAGGGCTCGGTGGCCGGGAAGCCCCGCTCCTGGACGATGGCCCGTCCCAGGGCCAGGTGCGTCCAGGCGTCGGTATCCTCGATCTTCACGACCCCGAGGACGAGCACGCACGCCAGCAGCAGTCCGGTCAGGAGTCGCTCGATGTCAGGCCTCCGTGCGGTCGAATCCCTCGCGCCTCAGCGAGGTGAGCGAGACCGACAGCAGCATCTTGAAGGCGTAATAGACGGGCCGCAGGCCCGAGTGCATCGAGCGGCCGCCTCGCCTGCCGTACATGCGTACGGGAACCTCCTGGATCCGGAAGCGGGAGCGCTGGAGCATGAGCAGCACGTCGGCGTCCGGATAGTCCGACGGGTAGCGGTCCGCCGCCAGGAAGCGCACCACGTCACCGGAGAGCGCCTGGAACCCGGAGGTGACGTCAGTGAGCCGGGTGCCACCCAGCAGGAAGGCGAGCCGGGAGAAGAGCTGCATCCCGATGCGCCGGATGAGATCGGGACGATAGTCATCCTTGCCGAGGAACCGGGAGCCCAGGGCCACGTCCGCCCCTCCGCCGGCGATGGCCTCCACGAGGGCGGGGATATCGGCCGGCTCGTGCTGGCCGTCGCCGTCGAGCTGCACCACGCAGTCGTGACCGTGGCGGAGGGCGTACTTGTACCCTGTCTGGAGCGCCACTCCGTAGCCCATGTTGAAGGGGAGCCGCACGACACGCGCCCCGGCCGCTCGGGCGATCGACGCAGTCCCATCCGTCGAGCCGTCGTCCACCACGACGACCGGAACCCCGGGAACCGCGGTCCGGATGGCGCCCACCACCCGCGCGATGGACGCGGCTTCGTTCAAGGCGGGGATGAGGACGATGGGGTTCATGACCATCCCTCGCTCATTCCGTGGGGCCTTTCACCCACTTCCTCCATGGTGGAACCATTATCGAGCCATTCTAGTGCATTCGGGGTGCCACCCCCCTCGGGGGGCCGGGGCCATCCCGGGAACGCCCGGGTGGGAGACGGCCGCCACAGAGAAGGCTGCGGGGAAGCCGCCGCGCAGCAGCGGGGTCGCGGCGACGTGGGAGGGAAGAGCCTCCCGGCGCCCCCGTGTCGTCGCCCGAGGGTCGCTGGCGCTGGCATCGGGAATGCTGCTCTCTACGAAACGGCGGCGGACCTGGGCGGAGGAGCGGGCGGCACACTGCCGCCGGCTGCATGAGCGAGGGGGGTGGCGGAGGCCAACCGTCGCGAGGGACGAGAGCTTGCAGGAATGACGGAGACGCTCCGCGGAATCGTGGCTCCTGCACGATGCCGCAGCCAACGGCCTCGAACTCGCGGCTCCGTAAGGGACATCGCCACGGGTGGCGACTCAGCATGTTCCGCCCGGGGGGACCCACTGCCCCCGCCGGGCACATTATCTACGTATCTCTGTATCTCTGAGACGGCACACGAGAGAATGAGCACGACATGAGAGCCGCGAAGGCCCCACTCGAGCGCCGGACGCCGACCAGTCAGAAGGGCCATGAGCGCCGCCGCGGAGCAGCCCGGCGTGCCACGATCCGCCCGTCCTCGCTCGGTCTCCCCTGCAGGCAGCGGCGTCTTCTTTCGCCTCCGCTGAGCTTGACGATCGGCCCTGCATGAGCTGGACAGCCGACGCGCAGCGGTTCGTCCAGTCGTACGACACCGCGGCGGGACGGCAGGCCTTGCGCAACCTGGCGGGGTTGGGGTCATTCACCGCGATCTCCCAGGCGTGCGCATTCGGCGTCCTCCTGCTTCTCACGAACGGTCTCGGCCCGGAGGGCTTCGGGACGTATGTGTTCGGGACAAGCGTGCTGGCGTACCTGGTGGTCGTCGGCGGGGTCGGGCTGGGCAACGTCGTCGTCCGCGACCTGAACCTGCTACCTGAGGACGCAGACAGGACGACGACGGCGTTCGTCGTTATCACCGTGGCCGGCGCCGCGATCGCTGGAGCAGCGGCGGCGGTCGTGGCAGCGCTCGCGCCCGTGTCCACCGCCGAAAGACATGTGCTGCTCATCGTTGCGATCGCGGCCGTACCGATGTGCCTGAACTTGAATCCCCTGTACGACTCCCACCATCGCCAGGCCTTGTCGGCGGCGTTGAGCATCCCTGGTGATGTGTTGATGCTGGGTGGGGTCGCGGGCCTCCATTACGCGGGGCTTCTCACGGCGCCGGGCGCCGCGCTGTTGCTGCTCGGAAAGCACGCGATCACGATGATCGCCCAGGCGGCTATCTACCACCGGAAGGTTCGACCGTTCCGCTGGGCATGGGATCCGAGATGGGCGCGCTCCCTGCTCCGTTCGGGCCGATTCATGTTGACTGCCGGCCTGGTCTACATGGTTCCCTTGCAGGGCGGAGTGATCCTGGCGAGGCTACTCCGCGGAGAGCGGGACGCTGGTCTGTACGGGGTTGCGTTCCAGATCGCCTCGGCGTACCTGATCGCCGGAACGCTGGTAACCCGGATCGTTCAGCCCCACATCGCCGGACCGTATGGGCTGGATCGCCTCTTCGTGCGGAAGCTGATTCTGAGCATGGGGGGAACCCTCATCATGCTGTGGCTCGCGGGTGGGGGGGTCGCCTGGCTGCTGATCGATCGCCTCCTGGACCCCGCATACGCTCCGGCGTTCGGCCCGATGCTCGTGCTGCTCACGACCGCCACGGTCGCCATCGCGACGTGGGCCGTCAACCTGTATCTCTTGCGGTTGCACCGCGAGCGGACGTTGCAGGCGGTGTACGTAGGTGCCGCGGCGGTGTATGTCGCCCTTGCCCTCCTGTCCGCGGGCAGCCCGCTGGCTCTCTTCGCAGCGGCCTCCCTGGCGGTGTTCACGATGGTGGCTGCCGTCGTGGTCCCGGCGGCTCGTCGCGCGGCCCACATGCCGGGAGGTTGTTGAACAGTGTGGCGCGATCCTCGTCCCGTCACGAGCCCCTTGCGGAGATCGGCGGGCGCTCCGCACGCTCACATCGCGACCTGCCGGGTGGAGCCGATTACCCCGGCGCCCTGCGGGAATGCGGGCATAGACACACAGGGATGAACGTGACTGACGCCCTGCGTTCTGGGGAAGGGGCAGACGATGAGCCGGCTGCGACAGCGTCTCACTGAACAGTACGCCAGGCACTACCTCCGGCTCAACACGGCCTCCGAAGGGCCTCGGTTGCCGCGGCCTCAGTACCGCTTCTTTGACCGCACTTTCGCTCATGTAGTCAGAGCGCTGCCTCCGGCCAGCCGGGTGCTGGACCTCGGGTGTGGCACCGGGCAACTCCTCCAGTGGCTGGCGCACCAGTCGAATCTCGTGCCGATCGGCGTAGACACCTCGAGCGCGCAGGTGAGCATCGCGCGAGCGAAACTGGCCGGCATCGAGATCCATGCAGCCGACGGCCTCGGTTTCCTCCGGGAGCGTGCGGGGGCCTTTCACGCGATCTTCTGTGTCGATGTGCTCGAGCACATCCCGGGAGACGATGTCCTCCTCGAGTTGATCGAATTCGCCGTCGAGGCGCTCAAACCCGGCGGTGCTTTCGTGTGCCGGACACCCAATGCGGCAAATCTCTTTGCCTGCTACTCGCGCTACATGGATCTGACACACGAGCGCTGCTTCACCAGCAGCTCGATCATCCAGTTGCTCGAATCGGCCGGCCTGGAGCGATGTCGCGTCTTTCCCACGCGCCCGGGTACATTTCGAGGGCAGCTCGCGCTTTCCATCGAGCGCATCCTGCACCGAGTCCTGTTCGCCCTCACGGGGAGAAGTGGTGAAACCGGCTTCTCGATGAACCTCAACGCCCTCGGATACAAGAAGAGCGACGACCGGTGACGCGCGCCGAGCGCCCGCTCAGAATTCTCCACGTCGTCTACCACATGAACCCGGGTGGAATAGAGACGTGGCTCCTGCACGTCCTTCGACATGTCGCCCGCGATCGATTCCGCATGGACTTCCTCGTGCACACGCCTGAGAAGAGCTGGTACGAGGACGAGATCCGCGCCCTCGGGGGGGGCGTGCTCCGCTGCGTGCGTCCGATCAAGCTCCCGCGGCACCTGTTGCAGTTCAGTCGGGTCTTGCGGGATTCCGGCCCCTACGACGTGGTGCACAGTCACGTCGGCTACACGGGCTACATCCTTCGACTGGCGCGCTACGCGGCCGTTCCGGTTCGCATAGCGCACTCGCACAGCGGTGCCGCGTACCTCCGACCGAGCCGCGCTCCACTCACGAATCTCTTCCTGAGGCTCACCAGCGCCTGGGTGCTGCGGGATGCTACGCTGGGCCTCGCGGCGAGTGACATCTCCGCGCGCGCCCTGTTCGGGGAGGACTGGCGGAAGGACCCCCGCTGGCGTGTCTTCTATTGCGGGGTGGATCTGGCACCCTTCGAATCGGCTTTCTCGCGCGCTGAAGTCCGCGGTGAGTTCGGCCTTGACCCCGACGCCTTCGTGATCGGCCACGTGGGGCGATTCTATCCGGTGAAAAATCACCGCTTTCTCATCGACGTCGTGGCGGAGGCCGCGAAGCGCGAGCCTTCGACGCGCCTCCTCCTCGTGGGTGACGGGCCACTTCGACCAGACATCGAGAGACGGATCGCCGCAGCCGGGCTCCACGGACGCGTAGTCCTCGCGGGACTGCGTGGTGACGTCCCCCGCTTGATGCTGGGGGCCATGGACGCCTTTGTTCTCCCCTCGCTGTATGAGGGGCTGGCGCTTGCCCTTGTCGAGGCGCAAGCGGCCGGCCTTCCGTGTATCGCCGCGGAGTCGATACCACCAGAGGCCGACGTTTGTGCGCCGCTGGTCATGCGATTGCCGTTGCAGGCATCCGCCTCCCGATGGGCCGAGGTCATCCTTGCCACGCGCCAGGGCAGCAGGCCGCGGCCGCGTCAGGCACTGGAGGCGGTCCGCCGCAGCCCTTTCAATATCCGCGAGGGCGTCGAAGAACTCCAGAGACTGTACACGGGCGCAGTGCGCTCGGCGGCTTCCTCAAGCGAAACACCCAGGACTTATTCTGACAATCGTGGCACCTGACCTCGGTGTCGACCACGCCAATGGGGAGGGAGGGGAGAAAGGGGGGCCGAGGCGATGACGACAGCGCAGAAGATCATCGAGACGAAGGCGGGGGTGCTGGAGCTGGGTCGGGGAGCTGTGCAACGTGGCCCGCGCGTGCCGGATCATGGGCTGTAGCCGGCGCAGCTTTTCCGGTTTCAGAGCGCCTGCTCGGGAGGGACGCCGGACCGAACTTCTGGCAGTACGTCGACCAGCACTGCGTCGGGATGTCGATCGCTCTCGGCTGGGCGCGGCGGCACGCCGAGGCCTTCCGTCGGTTGCGCACCGCAACGGTCGCCCGGGGCTGGAATCGCGATACGCACATGACGGCATTCAAACTGGCCTACACGTGGCTCGCCCTGCGGCTGCGTTGGGGTACCTTCGGGGCCCCGGCGGACCGAGTTGGGGCATGCCTCGACTGCCTCGACGCCATCCGGACCCTGTGTGACCGCGCCGTGGCGCGCTCCTGGACGGGCTGAGATGCCTCCCGTCGCCAGCATCGTCGTCTGCGTGTACAACCGGGCCAGACAGGTCTCCGCCTGCCTCGACAGCCTGCTCGCGCTGACCGGGTCGACTGTCGAAGTGGTCCTGGTAGACGATGGGTCAACAGACGAGACGCCGAGGGTGCTCGACGCCTATAGGGAGGCCCACCCCGACCGACTGATCGTGATCGAGAGGAATCCTCAGAATCTCGGCGTGGCGAGTGCGAGGAACTCAGGCATCCGCGTTGCCGCTGGTGAGTTCGTCGCCTTCACGGACTCGGATTGCACCGTCGACCCGGGCTGGTTGACAGCACTCCTCCAGGGGCTCACGGGCCCCATGGTCGCGGCTGTCAGCGGCACCGTTGTCGATCACCCGCCGAGGACCGCGGCGGAGCGAGCCTACGTGGGCACATGTCGCATTAGCCAAACCCCGTGGCAGCGGCGCGCGCTGGTCGGCAACAACATGGTGTTTCGCCGCAAGGTTCTCTGCCAGTACCTTTTCGACCAGAGCCTTCGCTACGGGTGCGACGAGGATGATCTCGCGTGGAGATTGCAGTCCGACGGGTATGAGATCCGCTTCGCTCCCGGTGCCATCGTTCACCACAACCACCCCATGACGCTCCGTCAATACTGGCGCACTGCGATCCGGCAAGGACAAGGGTCAGCCCGGTTCTGGTACAAGCGGGGGGCGTACATCGGCCGCGACATCCTTCCAATCACGCTCGCCGCCCTCACCCTCCCGCTCGGGTTGCTCGCGACCCGGCTGCTTCTCGTCCCCGCCATCTTCGGTCTCCTCCAGCTCATGGCGCTCGTCTACAACCAGTTCGCCCTCAAAGGCAAGAACGTCGCCACGGCCATCGGCGTGCTGCCGGTTGAGGTAGTGTACTGTGCCTGCAAGACCCTGAGCGTCTACCGGACTCTGGCCCGCATCCTCAGCGGGTCCGAGCCCGAGATCCGCGAGTCCAAGCAGCGCTGGTGGGCCGCCCACCAGAATCCGCGCCCGCCGCTTCAGCCCTGACTCACTTCCGGAAGAGACGCCCAATGATGTATGTCGAAGAGCGGCTGCGCGTTCATCGACGCCGGGACGCTCCCCATCACCACGAGGGCCAGGAGCCAGCGTTCCCCGTCGGACATCGGGAGCAGCCTGACGATCGCGAGGCTGCTCGCGCAGACGAGTAGCGAGCTTGCCGCGGTCAGGATGAGGAAGGAGGTGGCGATGGCATCTATGTCGTCCGGGCGTTGTACGCCCTCACGAATGACGACGGCTGTGCACCCGAGGCTGCCGAAGAGGGTCAGGTAGGTCTGCGTCGTCAGGGCGAAGATCAGCGTCCCGAACGCCTCCACCCCGAGTGCTCGCGTCAGGACCAGGAGGACTCCGAGCGTGCTCAGCTGCCAGAGGGCCGTCCAGCCAGTGAGACCGAGCAGGTTCCCAAGGGCTCGTCGCCCAGCCTCGGTGAGGTATGAGCCAACGAGCGTGCGCCCCCCCGCCAGGAACCGGCTGGGCAAGTGCCACGCTCCGGGTCGGGTTCGCCCGGACTGCCGGTTGCCTCCTTCGCTCAACACTCTCCCTGGAGCCGTGCGCAAGGTCTCCCGCGAGGTCCCACGACCGCGTCGCGGAAGCGGACGGCGGCGCCGCCTGGCGCCCTACTGGATGTCGCCCGAGGAGGGCGGCGTGTAGCGATGCTTGTCGTCGCCATCCATGGTGGTGCCACCGGTGCCGCCGCTCGGTTGGTGGCACACCAGGTAGCACCGTCGCTGCCGGGTCGCAGTGTTGAAGCACCACTCGGGCTTGGTGCGGCTGCCCAGGCGCAGGATATTCGGATGGAAGTTGATGAGCCGGGTCGTGGAGAGCGCGACCATGTTCGGGTTCGTGGTGAGGGTCCCGGCCCCGCAGTTGGTGCTGGTCACCCGGTATTGAGTGTTCGACGCCTCCACGTTGGAGTGGATGTTGTAGTGGCAGCTCTTGCAGAGCGGCCGCGACTTGTCCACGCGGTCGATCAGGTGCACCCAGTGGAGGTTGTCCTTGCCGCCGGCCTCATCGTAGAAATTCGTCCGCGCCCCGTCCCCGGTCCGGCGCGCGGTCAAGCGCGTCACGTCGTGACAATGGAAGCAGAGGTCGAAGTTGGCCGAGGACCAGGAGCTCGGGCCCGGGAGCACGTTCCGGACCCGCGCCCGGAGCAGGTTGAAGCGGTCGGAGCCGTGCGGTCCCTTGGGCTGGGCCTCGTTCGCCGGGTACTGCGACACCACCCCCGTGAACGAGGGGCCGGAGAAGAAATTGTTGTTGTGGCAGTCCGTGCACCGGATCACCGAGGAGGTCGAGAGCCCGTTGGGCGAGAGCTGGGCGTTGAGATTCGACGAGGTGTTCTTGCCCGCGCCGGCGACAGGATGGTAGGAGCTGTTGGCCGTCTGGAACTCCGTGCGCTTGTTGCCCGTCGGGATCGAGCCTGAGGGGTCGCCGGACACGCTGGTGCCGATGACGGTCGAGTAGGTGTCCCCGTGGCACCTGAAGCAGATCTCGTACTCGTTGATGTTGCGGTCCAGGGTGACATCCTGGACGGCGGCGCCGGACAGGTCGATCGCCCGCATCCCCTCGTACACGCCTCCGGTCCCCGCCGTGCCCCGCGCCCTCACGCGGTGCGGGTTGTGGCAGTCCGTACACTCGACGTGCTTGCTGGTGTTGAGCACCGCCTCGGCCGTGGGCGTCGACGTCGTGAACACGGGCTCGTGCCCCAGGTAATCGGCGATCGGATGGCGCCTGGCCTTGGCGAACTGCGTCTTGATGTCGAAGGTGATGCCGCCCTGCGCGGTGGGCGCGTGGCACCGGTAGCAGGTTTCCTCGATCGCTGGCGCCCCGCCGGAGGTCGCGCCCTCGCGGAGCAGTCGCGGCGCGCCGGGCTTGGTGTGGGGCGTGTGGCAGGCGCTGCACGACAGCTCCGCGACGGATGTCCCCGAGCCAGCGGGGAAGAACTTCGTGGTGGCGGACTCGTGGCTGGAGCTGGACCAGCCTGGCTTGACGTGACAGGTCAGGCACAGGTTGTCGGTGCGGCCCGTGAGCGGCTTCTTGAGGAACTTGGGGTTCAGGACCAGGTGGGGATCGTGACAGGTCGTGCACTGGACCGAGTCGCGGACCCCGATGGTGACGCCCTCGTACAGGCGGATGGGGCCCGTGAGCGCGCTCGGGGCCACCAGCTCGCCATCCGCCGTGGTGAGGGACTGATTGAAGATGAACGATACAGGGTGGTCGTTGGTGAGATTCGTCCCGATCAGGGTGCTCCCCGCTGGGAGAACGCCTCCGGGACCCGTCCCTTGCATGTTGATGGTCGCGGACTGGGCACCGAGGTTGTTCACGCTACCGATGGCGATGGTGCCGTCGTGGCACGACAGACACAGGCGCGAGTAGCCGTTGGGCTGGGCGACGGTGGCCTGCAGGGAGCCGCTGGCGTAGGGGGTGTAGGTGGCCCCCGACAGCGAGCGGTTCCAGAGGGGGGCCACGGGGTTGGCGTTGTGCGGGGTGTGGCAGAAGACGCAGATCTGCGTCTCGCTCAGGGCCCGGACGGGGCCCGGCCCGCTCACCGACAGGTTGTGCTTCGAGGACACCATCCCCTGGCCGCTCGCCTGGGCGCAGGACATGGCCACCAGCGCCAGAGCCAGCCCGAGCGACCGGATCACGGCAGACCTCTCACGTACTGGAACATCTGGACCCGGTTGTTGTAGCTGTCCGCCACGTAGATCCGGTCCTGCCCGTCGATGTGCAACCCGGTGGGCAGCCAGAAGTTGCCAGGAGCATGCCCCGTGGCTCCGATCCCGAGCAAGAACCGCCCCGTCACGTCGAAGATCTGCAGTACATCGTGGATTCCCTCGACCACGTAGACGTGCCCCTCCGAGTCCAGTGCAAGGCCCTTGGGTTGGGCGAAGTCACCGCTTCCGTCGCCGTGGCGACCGAAGTGCCCGCGGGGCTGGCCGTCGGCAGAGAAGATCTTGACCTGGAAGTTCATCGTGTCCGCGACGTAGATGACTCCGGCTCGGTCCACCGAGATGTTGGTGGGATAGTTGAACCCTGCGGCGCCCGCTCCCCGCTGGCCGATGGTCCCGAGCCGCTTCCCCGCAGGGTCGAAGACGGCCACCTGATGAGCCAGGGTGTCGACCACGTAGACGCGGTCCCCCCTGGGGGACACTGCCAGGCCTGTGGGTCGCAGCAGGTCCTGGCCGAACTCGCGCAGCAGCTTCCCGCTCCGGTCGAAGGCGCCCACCCGTCGCATCTGGGAGTCCGAGATGTACACGCTGCCGTCGGGGGCCACGGCAATCCCGATGGGCGTCTCGAAAGGCTGCTTGCCCATCTGCTTGATGGCGCTGTACTTCTGGGCCTGGACGTCGAAGATGTGGATCACCCGCGCGGCAGAATCGGCGACGTACACCCGGCCAGCCCGGTCCGCCGCGACGCCATAGGGCCGCTGCAGGCGAATCTCCTCTCGCCCCGCAAGGACCTCCCACAGCCGCCCGAGCCACGACTTCGGCGCCTCGATGTCCTCCGGCCGCGAGAGGCTACCGACATACCGGACCCGTGCGGGCTCCGGCGGCGGCGGCCAGACCAGAACCGGCACCGCCGCGGGGGGCGGGGGCGTGGGGCCGCAGGCCGCGGCGGCCAAGAGGATCGAGAGCACGAGGCCCGCCCGGCGCGATCTCATGGCCACGCGAAGCTGTAGCTCAGCGGGCGGGTGATCCTGAGGAAGACGCGGCTGCGCTCGGTGTCCGTGTCGGGGCGGGTCAGCACGGATTGCTCGAAGTCAAGGGTGATGCTCCAGATACGGAAGCGATAGGACACAGATCCGCGCACGCCGTGGCGGACTTCGTCGACGACCGGCTCGCGCTCGAGAAAGCCTTCCACTTGCCCCTGCAGCGTCCCGAGCCTCACCGTGGCCTGGCCCCGGATGGCGTCGGAGTCGAAGTCGCCGGACTTGTCCTCCAGCTGGACCTGACGGACGCCCCGACGGCCGGAGAGCGACAGCGTGAGCCAGTACAGCGGGGCGGCGTCGATCCCACCCTCCCCGGCATAGCTCGTCTCCTCCGTCGGCACCCTCCCCCCTCCGCTCGTGGCGCGGTGCGTGTACTCCGAGGCCGCCCGCAGCGTCAACGGCGGCGCCACGGTGACGACGGCCTCCAGGCGGGCCCGCTGCCCGTCCTGCGTGCCGTCACCCTCCTGGCGGTCCAGCCCGACCGTCCCCTCGAGCGTCGTCCTCGGGATGACGAGGCTGGTCACACCGAGACTGCCCGACTGCGAGACGAACGGCTCGGCGGACCCGCCTCGCTCGAAGAGGTTCACGTAGTAGTCAGCGGTCAGGGTGTGGCGCGGGAAGAACGTGCTTCCAGCTCCCAGGTGACCGCGGTGGCTGATGGTGGCGGCCTGCTCGCCCCCGGTGATCTGTGTCCCGTAGTCGGCGGCCGTGCGTAGATGCGGCAGCGGGGTGGCGCTCACCCCGCTGAAGAGGCCGCCGAACCAGTCGATCCCCTCAGTCCCCACGAGCCCGCCATTGGCGCCACCCGTGACGGTGAGGTTGGGGGTGATCCGCTTCGTCAACGTTCCGTCGGCGGCGACGGACTGCGTCGTGCTTCCCGCGCGTTCATCGACCGTGTAGCGCATCGTCGCGCCGCCGTCGAGCGTCGGGGACAGCGGGCCCGCCAGGCCGAGGGCGCCGGACGCCTGCTGCTCCAGCTCGGACCGCCGGTACGTGAGGCTGGGAGTGAGGAATCCCTGTGCGCCGATGCGCACCCGGTCCTGGTACTGGAGGGAGTGAGTGAGGTCCTGCTCCGGCAGGCCCTCCGCGCCTGTCCCCTGGCGGTTCCGCTCCACGCTCTCCAGACGGTAGCTCACCGTTGGGGTGGCGCGCTCGAAGCTCTTCCGGAGATCCAGCGAGGCACTCATGCGCGTCTCGTCAAGGACCAGGCCGGGGCCGATGGTCTCCACCGTCTCCCGCCTGAAGGCCACCGAGCTCTCCGGCAACAGCGCGCTGCCCCGGTAGTTCCAGCCCACCCCCTGCCGTTCGGTGGTGACGGTGGTGAACAGGGAGATCCCGCTCTGGCTGAACGTGCTCTCTGCCACCGAGCGCGAGGCCTCGATGTCGAACGAGTGCGGCGACTGCGGAAAGAAGTTGAGCCTGATCTGGTATGGATCGAGAAGGACGGACTCGCTGCTCGCACCCGACCCCTCCGTGGACTGGTCGGCATACGTCCCGGCCGCGGAGAACACGAGGAAGCGCGGGCTCCAGACGAACCCGTCCAGGGTCGGGCTGTAGAGGCTCCCCCAGCTGAGAGTCTGCGCCGTGCTGTCTCCGGTTCGCAGCCGATCCAGACCCCCGGTCGTCTCGATCCGGCCGGAGAGCCTGACCTGCACCTGTGCGCGGGCGATATCCACCGGCCCGAGGGCCGCTCCCATGAGTGCCACGGCCACGGCCACCGCGCGCCATCCCACAAGTAAGGGCCCTCTTCCCAGGGTCCGGAATCCTGACCGGGCACAGGAGGTCTCCCAGTGTCTGAACGGAATCGTCGGGCGATCTTCCGTTGCCCTCTTGGCGGCCCAGAGTAGCACGGAGGTGAGACGGGCCCCACATCTTGTGTTGCCGGCCCCGGGTCGGCTCGCCGGGCGCTCCCAGGCGGCCACAAGGCGGGTCCCGCTGCCGTACGATCAGGCCCGATCCGGCCGCGCATTGGCCCCGGCGGGACGGCGATGGGCCGGACTCACGCAGGATGGCCGTGTCATGTCGACGGTGGATAGCACGAGGCCGGCGGGGCCATGGACCCCGCCGGCCGGCTGCTGCGAGGGCCTACCCTCGCTGCTACCCGTCCTTCTTGTGGCAGGTCAGGCAGAGAGCGCTGCCGGTATTGTCCACACGGAGGAAGGTCTGGGTGTTGGCCCGGTGCGGATCGTGGCAGGAGGCGCACTGCACCTTCCCGCTGTAGAGCCTGACGCCGCCGGTGCCGATGAGCTCGCCCGTGACCGTCTTGAAGCCGACGGTATAAGCCGGGGCCCCGTTCCCGTCTGTGGCGCTCGGGCTCCTGGCATCGATATACGTCATCGAGACGGGATGGTCGTTCGACAGATCGGTGCCGATCAACGTGATGCCGACCGGCATCTTCTTGTTAGTCGTGCCCTGGAAGGTCCAGTTGCTCGTGCCGTCCGCGCTCGGGGTCTCCGTGAAACCGCCGGACCCTGGCAGGTTCCGGAGAGCGTCGAAGGCGATGGTGCCGTCGTGGCAGGACAGGCACGCCAGCGACACGCCCGAGGGCTGGGTCGGCTGGGCGTCCAGCGTCGCGCTGTTGTACAGCGTGTATCCCCCGGAGGTGTTGATGGCCCGGTTCCACAGCGGAGCGGCCACGGTGGTATCCGCGCCGTGTGGCGTGTGACAGAAGACGCACACCTCGCCCGTCCCCGACGTGACGTGGATGGCGCCGGTGCCCGATGTCGAGAGGTTGTGCTTGGTCTGGAGGATGCTCGTCAGCCCGGTGTCCTGGGCCCACGCCCCTCCCGCCGCGATCAACCCCAGCGCCACCGCCCCCGCCAGGACGATGACTGCCTGCCGCATGACCGCTCTCATGGTGTGTCCCTCCCCGTTCATGCCTCGGTTCACCGCTTCACTCCTGGCCTCCATGGCCAGATTCCCTAGCGCGTCGCCTCGCGGCTACGTCCTGCAGGTGCTGCCGATTCACCCACCGGCTCGAAGACCTGGACCCTGCGGTTGTACTGATCGACCACGTAGATGCGGTCGCGTTCGTCGATGTGGATTCCCGCCGGCAGCCAGAATTCGCCGAACTTGCTGCCGAGGCCGCCGACGAAGAGGAGCAGCTGCCCCTCCTGGTTGAAGATCTGGAAGTTGTTGAACGCGGCGTCGGTGACGTAGACGTTCCCGCCGCTGTCCACCGCCACCCCCTTCGGCCTGGCGAACTGCCCGAAGTTCGCGCCGACCTCGCCGTACTTCCGGAGGAATTCTCCCTTCGGGGAGAACACCTGGACCCGGAAGTTCATCGTGTCGGTCACGTACAGGGCTCCGCCCTTCATGTGCAGATGCGTGGGGAAATTGAACTTGCCGGGCTCGGTGCCCCGTTCGCCGAACTCGAAGAGGAAGCGGCCGCTCTGCGTGTCGTACACGCGCACCTTGTGGCGGCCCGCGTCGGCGACGTACAGGCGCCCGGCGGTGCGGTCGATCGCCAGCCCCGCGGGCGAGTAGAACTCCCCCTGGGCGCCGATGGCCAAGGCGACCTTGCCGCTCTCGTCGTAGGCGAAGACCCGGTCCTGGCTCGTGTCGGAGACGAAGACGTACCCGCGGGCGTCCACCGCCACCCCGGACGGAGTCTTGAGCTGGCCCTGGCCGTCGGTGCCGAGGTACCGCACCTGCTGCTTCTCCTTGTCGAAGACCCAGACCCGCCCGCCGCCGGTGTCGGTGACGTACACGCGTCCCTTGTCGTCCGACGTCACCGCGTACGGCTTCCCCATCCCCTCACCCTGGTTCCCGCCGGGCCCGGCCACGACGTCTTTGAGCCAGTTCGTGGACGGAGGCTTGAACTGGTCGGAACGGTAGAGGGTCTCGACGTACCGGATGCGGGGCTGCTCGGGCGGCAGCGGCCAGACGAGCTCGACGGGCTTGGGTGGAACCGCCGTGGCACAGCCCGCTGCGGCGATTGCCAGCACCAGGATCCCTGCCCCTCGGCTCACTGCGTCCGGCCCCATTGCGAACCTCATGGGGAGGCAGGACTGCAAGGAGTGTTCCCGGGGTGGGGTTGTCGCAGGAGCCTTAGGTTTTCCGGGGGTTGAGGGCTGGGGAAATTCCCTCTGGGCGAGAACCCCCGTCCGGGCTGGGGGGCTTCCCCCGGTCGCTGCGCGGAAATCCTCAGCTGTCGCTGATGTCGGCGCGGGTCGCGAGGTCGAACTTCTTGACCCGGTAGCGCAGCTCGTCCCGCGTCAGCCCGAGGAGTCTGGCCGCATGGGTCTGGTTGCCGTGTGTCAGCTCCAGGGCCTGCCGGACGAACTCGCGCTCCACATCCTCGAGCACGACTCCCGTCGAAGGGATCTGGAAGCGCGGCTGCTCGCGGGGGGGGTCCGCCGGGCGCGCGGCAATCTCCGGCGGCAGATCTCCGGGGGTGAGCTCCCCCGACTCCACGAGAATCATGGCGCGCTCGATCACGTTGCGGAGCTCGCGCACGTTGCCGGGCCAGTCGTAGTGCACGAGCAGCCGTTCGGCCGGGGAGCCGAGCCGCGGCACCCGCTTCTTGAACTCACGGCCGAAGTGCTCGAGGAAGTGCCGCGCCAGGAGCGGGATATCCTCCCGGCGCTCCCGGAGCGGGGGAATCGTGATCGTGACGACCTGGAGGCGGTAGTAGAGGTCCTTGCGGAACGCCCCCTCGTCCACCGCGGCGCGCAGGTCCTTGTTCGTCGCCGCCACCACGCGGATGTCCACGCTGATGTCCTTGGTCCCGCCGACACGGCGGAAGCGGCGCTCCTCCAGCACGCGGAGCAGCTTGGCCTGGAGCGCGGGCGTCATGTCTCCGATCTCGTCGAAGAAGATCGTCCCGCTGTGCGCCAGCTCCAGCAGCCCCTTCTTCTGCACCTTGGCGTCGGTGAAGGCACCCCGCTCGTGCCCGAACAGCTCGGACTCGAGCAGTGTCTCCGGCATGGCGGTGCACGTGATCTCCATGAACGCCTCGTCGGCGCGGGCGCTCTCGTAGTGGACGGCCTTCGCCAGGACATCCTTCCCGGTGCCGCTCTCCCCCTGGATCAGCACGGTGGTCGCCCCGCTGGCGCTGACCTTGCGCGCCAGCGACACCACGTCCTGGATGGCGCGGCTCGTGCCGACCAGGCGGTCGAAGTGAAAGGGGTACAGATGCTTCTCGCGGAGGAACTCCACCTTCTGCCTGAGCTGCCGGGTCTCGAGGGCATTCCTGAGGGTCACGCCCAGGTTCTCGAAGTCGATGGGCTTGGCGATGTAGTCGTAGGCACCGAGCCGCATGGCCTCCACGGCGGTGCCGACGTCGGCGTAGGCGGTCATGATGATCACCTGAATGTCGGGATGGCTCTCCTTGACCTGGCGGAGGATCTGGATGCCGTCGGTGTCGGGCAGCTTGAGGTCCAGCAGGAGCAGGTCGGGAACCTCGTCCCGGACGGCCGCGACTGCGCGCGCGCCGTCCTCCGCCGTCTCGACGTCGTAGCCGTGCTTCTCGAGCGTCTGCTCGAGGGACCAGCGGATCAGGCGCTCGTCGTCAACGACCAGCACTCTGGATGGCATGGGTGTCACTCCTCGCCCCGTTGACCGGAGGCGTTGCGGGCAGCGCGATCGTGAACGTTGTGCCGTGCCCCAGCGAGCTCTCGACCGTGATGCGGCCGCCGTGCTGCTCGATCACCCGGGCGGCAATGGCCAGCCCGAGCCCCGTCCCCTGGGCCTTGGTCGTGAAGAACGGTTGGAAGATGCGGGTGAGGTGCTCGCTCGCGATGCCCCCTCCCGTGTCGCTGATCCGGACCTCCACCGAGCGCGCCCGGGCCGGCGGCACGCGGGTCTCCAGCGTCAGCCGGCCCCCCTGGGGCATCGCCTGCCGCGCGTTGACGAGGATGTTGAGGAAGGCCTGGTGGAGGAGGCTCGGATCGACGTAGACGGCCGGGAGCGAGCCGTCCAGTCGGCGAACGATCTGGATGTCCCCGCGTGGAAGGAACTGCAGACTCTGCTCCAGCAGTCCGTTGATCTCCACCGCGATCCGCTCCGGCGTCACTGGACGGGCGTGCTGGAGAAGCTCCGTCAACGTCCTGTTCATGCGGGAGATCTGGGCCTGGACATCAGCCAGCAGGGCGGCCCGCTCGTCCCCGGGCGCCAGCCGGCTGCCGAGGACGTGGAGCGCGCCCGAGATGCCCGCCAGCGGGTTCCGGAGCTCATGCGCGAGCCCCGCCGCCAGCTCGCCCACCGTCGCCAGCCGGTCCGACCGGAGCAGCTGCTCCTGCTGGCGTTCAAGGGCGTGCTGGCGCCGCCGGGCCTGCTCGGCCACCACGCCCATGCACAGGCCGACGAGGCCGAAGAACGCCACCCGCAGCGCGAACCCCGGCTGCGGCGGGGGCCAATCGCCCGCGAGGGCGTAGAGACCTGTCGCGGCAGCGGCAGTTGCCAGCCCCGTGAGCAGGCCGAAGTAGAAGGCGTGGAGCGCGATGAGGAGCGTGAAGGCGAGGTGCAGGTCGCTCGAGAACCCGCCGGTGATCCGCACCAGGAAGAAGACCACGGCCAAGTCGAAGACGAGCGCGACCTTGTACAGGAGCGCGATGCGCCCTGGACGTATCGCATTCAGGACATAGATGCCGACGCTGAACGCCAGGAACATCCCCAGGATCGGAAGCCGGGGCGCTCGTGTCCAGTCCGGCGCCAGGGCCCACCACAGGGTGCCCGCCGCCAGCGTCGCCGCGCGGAGCCCAAGGAACCAGAGGTCGAGCGGCTCGAGCCCCACGCGGCGGCCCCAGCGCGCGAGCTGCGCTCCGACGTCCTTCATCCGCGCCGCCCGCCTGCGGCAATCTGGCGCCGGGCTTCGGCCAGCATGGCCCGCGCTCGGTCCGCGTCCGGGCCACTCGGCACGAGGGCCAGGAAGGCCCCGAGGGCCTCCTGGGCGGCGGCATAGTCCTTCTTCCCCGTGAAGAGGAGGTTTGCGCGGTCCCAGTGGGCGTGAGCGTACTTCGGATCGAGGCGGATCGCCTCCTCGATGCGGGCGAGCGCCTCGTCCAGGTGCTTGCCCTGGTAGAGGATGAGGCCCATGTGCGTCATGGCCTCGACGTTCCGCGGCTCACGGGCGAGGACCCGCTTGTACGCCCAGATGGCCGCGGGGATCTGGCCCTCGTCCAGCCCCAGATGGGCGAAGGCCAGCAGCTTCTTGCTCGGCGCGTCCTCGCGTTCGACCTCCTTGCGCAGCATCTCGAGCTCCGCGCTGATGGCAGGGGCAATGGCCGCCCCGCTCACCGCTGCGGCCGGTCGGGGTGCGGCCGCGCCCTGGTTCGACGTCGAGCGCCCGAGGACCAGGCCCATGGTCACGCCCAGGACCACGAGCAGCCCTGCGCCGAGGGTGAGCGCCAGCGGGCTGCGCAGTCGCCCTGCCAGAGTTTGAGGCTTCGAGGCCGCCGCGGTCGATTCCCGCCGCGCCTCGAGGTCGCCCGGCGCCGTCATCAGGCCCCCCCCATGCCGATAGGGTCCCCATGATACTCGGAGTCATGCCTTAGCCGCTGCTTTCCTGGGTGGATATGCCAGACCGATGCCAGCGCCCTCCGGCAGAGAAGATCCTACATGAATCAAGCTGTTAGGAGCCATCGCGGACCGAACGACACCGGACTGGGACTAAAGACCGCGGTGAGGCTGACCCACCTGTGGGGAAAATTCCCCATGGCTCCGAGATGGGTCCGCCGGCCGGAGCTCACTGTGGGTGCCTCCCACCTGACGTGGCGCGGTGCTCCTCGGGGTGGGCGTGCCAGGGGGCGATCGTGACACCCCTCAGCCCCCGGCTTCGGGGCGTCAGCATCGTGCGCCGAGCATCCCGGGAACGATCCACGCGAGCGAGATGCCATCACCTCTGCCGTGCGCCCTCTCCTTGCCGATGGCCATGTTGCGAAGCATCGGGCGCGAGCACGAGGCGGCCAGTTGACCACACTCTGGTGGGCCTGCCCCACCGACGGGGAAATTTCCCCGCTTCATGGAGCCCGCTGTCGGTTGTCCCCGCGTCGAATGGGGTCTATGATGCCGGGGTTCCCCGCAGATCCCCCGGCAACTGGACCCTTCAGCTCGAGGAGGCGGTCATGGGCAGGATGAAGAAGGCACTGTGGCTCAGCGTCGGGATGCTCACCGCCCTGCTGCTCGGGCAGGCCCAGGTGGCGCATGCGCAGAAGAAGACGCTCGTGGTGGCGCTCAACCAGGACCCCGACATCCTCGACCCGACGCTCTCGCGCACCTACGTGGGCCGCATCATCTACGCCCACATGTGCGAGAAGCTGTACGAGATCGACGCGGGCCTCAGGATCGTCCCCCAGCTCGCCGCCGACTTGCCGCAGTTCAGCGACGCCGGCAAGACGGTCACCATCAAGCTCCGCCCGGGCGTGAAGTTCAACGACGGCACCGCGATGAACGCCGAGGCCGTGAGGTTCTCCCTCGACCGCCACCGCGCGATGAAGGGCTCCAACCGGCGCAGCGAGCTGGACTCGGTGACCGCCGTGGAGGTCGTCGATCCCCTGACCGTGCGCCTGCGTCTCAAGGCGCCGTTCTCCCCCATCGTGGCGACGCTGGCCGATCGCGCGGGCATGCCCGTCTCGCCGGCCCAGGCCAACAAGCTCGGCGACAAGTTCGGCACCGCGCCCGTGTGCGTCGGACCCTGGAGCTTCGTCGAGCGCGTGCCCCAGGACCGGATCGTGCTCGAGAAGTCCGCCCACCACTTCGACCCCGGCCAGGCCCGCTTCGACCGCCTCGTCTTCCGCGTCATCCCGGACCACAACGTGCGGCTGGCCAACCTGCGCTCGGGCGACATCGATCTCATGCACCTGGTGAGCCCCACCGACGCCGCCAGCCTGCGGAAGGAAGGGCGCTTCGACCTGCCGAGCGTCACCGGCCTCGGCTACCAGGGGATCACCCTCAACTATCACCTGAACTACATCGTGGCCCACGCCAAGAACCTCAAGGGCTACAAGAGGGCGTGGTCCGGACGGTGGCGGCGAAGCTGCCCATCACCATCGAGCTCGCCGGCCTCTCCCTCCTGATCGCGCTCGCGATCGCCATCCCCGCCGGCGTCTTCTCGGCGGTGCGGCGCAACACGATCTGGGATCTCCTGGCCAACGGCGTCTCCCTCTGCGGGCTCTCCGTGCCGTCCTTCTGGCTCGGCATCATGCTCATCCTGCTGTTCTCGGTGCGGCTGCGGCTCCTGCCCGCCTCCGGGTTCGTGCCGCTGTTCCAGGATCCCCTGGCCAACCTCGAGCGCATGATCATGCCGGCCTTCGTGCTGGGCGCGGGGCTGGCCGCCGTCCTCATGCGCCAGACCAGGAACAGCATGATCGAGGTGATGAGCGCGGACTATATCCGCACCGCCTACAGCAAGGGCCTGGCGGGCCGCGCCGTCGTGTTCCGCCACGCCATCCGTAACGGCCTCATCCCGGTGGTCACGATCCTCGGGCTGCAGACCGGGGCCCTCATGGGCGGGGCGGTGGTGACGGAGCAGATCTTCGTCGTGCCCGGCTTCGGGCGGCTGATCGTGGAGGCCGTGTTCACGCGCGACTACCCGATGGTCCAGGGCGTCGTGCTCATCACGGCGTCCGCCTACGTCCTGATCAACCTCCTCGTGGACGTGGCCTACTCGCTCCTGAACCCCCGCATCCGCATCAGGGGCGGCGAGACATGAGCCGGCTCCAGCGGGGCTGGCTGCGCGCCCGCCGACGGCCCGTGGCGGTGGTGGGAGCCGTCGTGGTGCTCCTGTTCACGGCACTGGCGCTCGGGGCCCCATGGATCGCGCCGAGCGACCCGCTCCGCACCGACTGGAGCCAGATCCGAAAAGCCGCGACCTGGGCGCACCCCTTCGGCACCGACGACCTCGGACGCGACACCTTCTCGCGCGTCATCTGGGGCACGCGCATCTCGATGCAGGCGGGGGTCTTTTCCATCCTCCTCGCCATCGCCATCGGGGTGCCGGTGGGCCTCGTGGCCGGCTACTACCGCGGCGCCTTCGACCAGCTGATCATGCGACTCACGGACGCGTGGCTGTCCTTCCCGTTCCTGATCCTGGCCATCGGACTCGTCACCATCCTCGGTCCCTCGCTCACCAACGCCACCGTGGCCATCGGGCTCGGCGCCACGCCCACCTATATCCGGCTCACTCGCGGCCTGGTGCTCGGCACGCAGGCGGAGGACTATGTCCAGGGGGCGCGGGCGCTGGGCGCCGGCGACGGGCGCGTCATGGCGCGGCACATCCTGCCCAATATCGCGAGCGCCCTCCTCGTGCAGGCCACCGTGTCGATCCCCGGCGCCATCATCGCCGAGGCCATCCTGTCCTTCCTCGGCCTGGGCGTGCAGCCACCCAGCCCGAGCTGGGGGACGATGCTCAGCGCCGCCCAGCAGTTCCTCGAGGCCGCGCCGTGGATGGCCTGGTGGCCGGGGCTCGCCATCTTCTCGCTCACGCTGTCGTTCAATCTGGCCGGCGACGGGCTGCGCGATCTCCTCGACCCCAAGGACTACTGATGCTCACACGCTGACCGCTGGGTCCGCTGTTCCGCAGCCTGCTGATCCCTGGTGATTCGAACCCCGTCGCCTCGCCGGCGCCGGGCACATTCCTTCCCCCGTCCGGTCAACCCCTTGGCCCCTTCGTTCGTCCGTATGAGTAAGAGGGCTGGCGGCTCGTCTAACGCGCGTGGACCCATCTTCGGGATACGAGGCGTTGGTCCAGACCCACTCCGGCCGCCTGCAGCGGCTGTGCCAGCTGCTCCTGGCTGATGGTCAGGAGGCGGAGGAGGTCGTGCAAGAGGTGTTCGTGAAAGCATTCGAGGCGGAGAGGCGGCACGGACCCCCGGCGGACTGGGGGCCGTGGCTGACGCGGATCGCCGTCAACACCTGTCGGGACCGTCGCCGGGCCGGCTGGTGGAGGCGGTTCCGGCGCTGGAGCGAGCGGATCGAGGAGATGCCCATCGCCGACGGCGGACCGACACCGGAGGACGCGGCCATCAGTGACGAGACGAGGCGGCGCGTGTGGCTGGCGTTTCGGGCCTTGCCCGACCGGCAGCGCGAGGTGTTCGTGCTGCGCCATCTGCAGGGGTGGTCGGGGCCGGAGATCGCCGCCGCGCTGGAGCTCAGCGTCGGCAGCGTGAAGCGCCATCTCTTCCGGTCCATCCATCGGCTGCGCGAGACGCTCGGGGGAACACCATGACCCGGTGCCTGCCCGACAAGAGCTTGACGCAGGTGCAGGCCGGCCTGGGCAGTGAAGCCGAGCAAGCCCATGTGCAGTCCTGCCCGGGCTGCGCCCAGCGCCTCAACGCCCTCGCGCGGGATCTGGCCGTCATCAGCCGCGTGCTGGCGACTACCGCCGAGCCGGCGACCCGGACCCTGCGAACCGCAAGACGATGGCTGCCCGCTGCCGTCGGCGCCTCGGCCCTCGCGGTGGCCGCCCTGCTATGGATCGAGGTCGCGGTCTGGCGGGCGATGACGTTCGTTCCCCCCACGATGCGGTCCGAGGAGGCTGCGGCCATCCTGACCGAGGTCTCCGCCGCCCTGTTCTCCGTTCGCGGGTATACGACGACCCGGGCGGAGGCCGATGAGCTCGTGCCGAGGCTCGAGAGCGAGGAGGACGCCGAGAGCGACTGCGATGGACCGGACTGGCTGGTGACACCGGGCTGCGGCCCGGCCGCGCTCACCCCCACCGCCACGTCAGAGTGGGGATGGGCAGAGGAATGATCATGACTGACGATACTCCATCGGGAGGAAAGACATGAAGAGGCTGAGCGAGATGAAGACGATGCTTCTTCGGCCAGCGGGCTGGGCCTTCGTCGTGCTGGCGGCGCTTCTCGCGAGCGGCGCCCAGCCGGCGGCCGCCCAGGGCATGGGCCCTGGCATGGGGCACGGCTGGGGGCGCGACAGCGGACTGGCGCTCCCCTTCCTGATCCGCGCGGTGAACCTCACCCCGGAGCAGAACACCAGGGTGCGGGCGATCCTGTCCTCGCATCGCACGGCGACGCGGAGTACGATGGAGCAGCTGAGAAAGGCGCAGGAGGAGCTGGCGGACAAGCTGATCACGCCAGGGCAGGTCCAGGCCGCCGACGTCCAGCCGCAGCTCCAGCAAATCGGGCAGCTCCGGGAGCAGCTCCTCCACGACAGCGCGCAGATCGCCCTTGACGTCCGGGCGATCCTGACGCCGGAGCAGCTGGCCAAGGCGGGTCAGGTGAAAACCCGCATGCAGCAGCTCCGGGTGGAGATGCGCCAGCTCTTCGAGCAGGCTCGCCCCTGAG
The DNA here is from genome assembly GCA_016188005.1 of Candidatus Rokuibacteriota bacterium. Classification (NCBI taxonomy): domain Bacteria; phylum Candidatus Rokuibacteriota; species Candidatus Rokuibacteriota bacterium. Next base: position 47,591 of record JACPIQ010000116.1, read on the forward strand.
GGCCCGAGGAGAAGACGCAGGAGGAGAGTCGCCATGAAGACAGTGCTCGGCCGATTGGGCATGGCGTGCTGTATCGCCGTCGCGCTGGTGGCCGCGACCGCGAGCCCCAGCGACGCGTGGGGCCGAGACCGGCACTCCCGGGGGGGGCCGCATTTCTGGGGGGGGGCGCATGTCCGGGGGGGCCCGAGCTTCTGGTGGGGCCCCCGCGTCTACCTCGGCCCCCCGGTGCTATGGGCGCCTTCCCCGTATCCGTATTACAGCCCCCATTATTACAGCCCCCCGGTGGTGGTCGAGTCGCCGCCGGTATATGTCGAGCAGCAGCCGGCGACGCCTGGGTACTGGTACTACTGCCAGAATCCGAATGGCTACTACCCATACGTCGCGCAGTGTCCCGGCGGGTGGACCCCGGTAGCGCCTACACCACCGGCACGGTAGGCGCCGAGGGGGCAAGACATGCCGGCACGCGTGACTGCGATCGGGCTCGTGGTGTTGCTCTTCACCGGGTGCGCGACAGTCCCGACGGGACCGAGCGTGATGGTGCTTCCGGGCACGGGGAAGTCCTTCGAGCAGTTCCAGGCCGATGATGCGGTGTGCCGGTCATGGGCCCTTCAGCAAACCGGAACCGAGCCGGGGACGGCGGCCACGCGGGACACGCTGACCGGCGCTGCCGTGGGCGCGGTGGTCGGCGCCGGGCTCGGCGCCGCCATCGGCGCCGCGGCCGGGCATCCAGGGGCAGGGGCGGCGATCGGCGCCGGCGGAGGCCTCCTGGGCGGAACCGCCATCGGGGCCAGCGCCGGCCAGTCCACGGGGTACAGCGTGCAGCGGCGCTACGACATGGCCTATCAGCAGTGCATGTACGCCAAGGGCAACCAGATCCCCGGCGTCAGGCGGGCCGCTCCACCGGCCTACTTGGCGCCCCTGCCTCCGCCGCCGCCGCCGGGCCCCCCTCCCCCGCCCCCACCGCCTCCATCGTAGTCGGCGGTTGCTGAGGGCGGAGCCTGCGACATGCGCCCCGCGGGGGAGACACCGCCCCTGCGCGGCTCAGGAGGCGTGAGGCTCACGCACCCCGCGCTGCCTGCTCCCACAGCCTCGCCGCGCGCCACCGCCTGGATGGCTTCGGTCTGAAGGCGCGTCTCCATGATGGCGTTGGCTTTCAGCTTCTGCACGAACTCCCAGCCGTACAGCTCCAGCCACGCCTTGATCAGGAGCGTCGTCGAGGCGGCATTCTCGGGCGCTCCGAGCGCCAGCTTGTCCTCTGTGAAAGCCGCATGCACTCCTTGTCGTTCAGATGACGCCGTCGCGCCGGAGGGCGGCGAGCTCCTCTGCGCCGAGGCCGAGAAGCGCGCCGTACACCTCCGCGTTGTGCTGCCCCTTGTCGGGGCCCGCCCACTTGATCGTGCCCGGCGTCTTCGAGAGCTTGGGGACCACGCCCACCATGGCGAGCCGCCCCACCCGCGGGTCGTCGATCTCGACGATGTTGCGCTCCCGGAAATGCGGGTCGGCCGCGATGTCGGCCACCGTATAGAGCTTCTCGGCGGGGATGCCGGCCTCCTCCAGCTGCCGCAGGAGTTCCGCCGCGGGACGCGTGCTCACCCACGCCGCGACCATCTTGTCCACGTCGTCGGCGCCGGCCACCCGGTCCGCGGAGCGGGCGTAGCGCGGGTCCTGCGCCAGCTCCTCGCCCCCCATCAGCGCCGCCAGGCGCTTCCACAGGGAGTCCGTGCCGGCGTTGAGCACGACCCAGGCCCCGTCCCCCGAACGGTAATTCCCCGCGGGCGACACGCCGGGATGCCGGTTCCCGCTGCGCTCGCGCACCAGTCCGATCTTCTGGTAGGCGGTGAGCATGCCCTCCGAGCCGCGGAAGATCCCCTCGTAGAGGGCCAGGTCGATCTCCTGCCCGCCACCCCCGTTCCGGTCGCGATGGTACAGCGCGAGCATCACCGCGAAGGCGCCGAAGGAGGCCGCGAGATAGTCGCCCAGAGCAAAGCCCTGGCGAACCGGCTCCGCGTCTGGAAACCCCGACACGTAGGTCAGGCCGGCGAAGGCGGATGCGACCCGGTCGAAGGCCCCCTTGTGCCGGTATGGCCCAGTTTGCCCGTAGCCCGAGACCCGAAGCAGGACGAGCCCGGGGTTCTCCTGCGCCAGCGACTCGTAGCCGAGGCCCCACTGCTCCAGCGTGCCGGGGCGGAAGTTCTCCGCGAGGACGTCACAGCCGGCCGCGAGCTGGCGGAGGATCGCCTGGCCGCGCGGGAGCCGGAGGTTCAACGTGATCGATTTCTTGTTGCGGGCTTCCTGGAGCCAGAGGAGGGGCCGGCCCTCGTAGCGAGGGCCGAACTGGCGCAGGAGGTCCCCCGTGGCCGGCTCTTCCACCTTGATGACCTCGGCCCCGAATTCTCCGAGCAAGGTGGCCGCGACCGGCGCCCCCAGAACGGTGGCCAGGTCGAGCACACGGATACCGGTCAAGGATTGCGGTGTCGGATCCAGCTGGTCCTCCTCTTCTCTCGCGTTCTGCCGCGTGTGCCGGCCGGGGCAAGACCGCGCTCTGGCTCAACTATGGTGCCGGGAGGGGGAATCGAACCCCCACGGGCGTTGCCGCCCAAAGGGTCTTGAGTTCTGGAAGGTATCTTACACAGTTGCCGCAAACGGACAAGCTGCCCTTCTCCCCTTTGCCCCCTTTCATGCCGATTGGTGCTGGCACAAGGTGGGCAGCCCTCAAGGAGAGAAGGCGCAGCCCCCGCGCGTCATCGCCACCGTCCAGGACCCGGCCGGTCGCGCGCACGATCCTCGCCCCCCTCGGCCTCCCCTGCGCCCTTCAGCCTGCCGGCCCCGCCCCGCGCTCGCACCACGCCCGTTCCTTGACGGCGCACCCGCAGCGGGAGCAGGATTGCCGCAGCCCACAGGGCGATGACGGCTGCCGATGCGCGCTGGGCTCCCTCATGGGGCTGAGCTTGCCCGGGGGCCGGGCCAGAGGGTCCACGCGGCCGGCCGCCCGAATCGCGTTCATGATGGCCAGGTACTCCCGGGAGGGGCTCATCGAGGAGGGAGGGACGCGATGACGGACACGCCGATGACCGAGCAAGGGCCGATCCTGGACCAGAGCCTCCGCGAGGGGGCCATCGCCGTCCACGTGCATGCCGATCCGTGCAGCCTCATCGCGCGGAACCAGGATTTCTGCCCCCCCTCGGCCCGGCCGATCGGCCTCGACGACACGGCGCCGGCACCGGGCGGCAACCGCTGATGAGCGGCCCCTGGCCGGCTTTCACGGCGGCGGCGGTGCAGGCGGCGCCCGTGTACCTCGACCGCCAGGCCACCGTGGACAAGGCCTGCGCCCTGATCCGCGAGGCCGGGCGCGCCGGGGCCAGGCTGGTGGCCTTCCCCGAGGTCTTCGTCCCCGGCTTCCCCCACTGGATCTACCTCGATCGCCCGCAGCCCAACGAGCGCTACTTCGTCGAGCTGGTGAGGGAAGCGGTGCAGGTGCCGGGCCCCGAGACTGAGCGCCTCGGCCAGGCGGCGCGGGAGGCCGGTGCCCACGTGGTGATCGGGGTCAACGAGCGGAGCCCCCGGAGCATGGGGGAGCTGTTCAACACCAACCTCCTCTTCGGGCCCGACGGCTCGCTCCTGGGGCGGCATCGCAAGCTGATGCCGACCTATGCGGAGAAGATGGTGTGGAGCTTCGGCGACGGCTCGACGCTTCGCGTGTACGACACCGCGGTGGGGCGGCTCGGCACCCTCTGCTGCGGGGAGAACACCAACCCGCTGGCCCGGTTCGCCCTCATCGCGCAGGGCGAGCAAGTCCACGTGGCCAATTACCCCGCGCGGCCGGCGGGAGACCCCTATGACCTCACGCGGGCCATCGAGATCCGCTCCGCCGCCCATGCCTTCGAGGGCAAGTGCTTCGTGCTGGTGGCGGGGAGCCTCATCAGCGCCCCCATGCGCGAGCGGCTCGGCGACACGGCCGAGAAGCGCCGGCTCCTCGGCGACGGGAGCATGACGTTCACCGGCATCCTCGGCCCGGACGGCCGCGTCATCGCGGGGCCCGCGGCGCCGGACCGGGAGGAGATCGTCTACGGCAAGATCGAGCTCGAGGCGATCATCCGGCCCAAGATCCTCCACGACGTGGCCGGCAACTACAACCGCTTCGACGTGCTGTCGCTCCAGCTGAACCGCGCGCCCCTGGCGGCGATCCACGAGGCGATGCCGGCGCTGACGGACTCCGAGGGCCCGGGGCCCGACACCCGGGCGCTGCTGGACGAGCTCCGCCGCCGCGTGGGCTCGGCCTCCCACGAGGAGCTCCGGGCGCTCGTCGCCTCGCTGCTGGCGGCCCTGGACGCCGGGTAGCGCCTGCGCCTCCCCGGCAGGGACATGTCCCACAGGAGACTGACACGATGGGAACAGGGAACTCCGCCTGGCTCTGGTTTTCGGCCGTCGCGACGGTGTCTGTGGCACCGGTTCTCATCTCGATTCCCTTCTTCGCCAAGAATTTCCAGGTCAAGCCGGAGGCCTTCACGACCTGGTACTTCGCCAGCGTCTCCGTCGGCGTCGCGGTGTGGCTCTGGCTGGCCGGCCGTGCGGCGGACCTCCGCCCCGGGGGAGCCGTCGCGGCCCTGGGCATCGTGCTGGTCGGGCTGAGCTTCGGCGCGGCCGCGAACGGGTTCCTTTTCCACGCGGTGTCCGTGGCGCCCAATCCCGGGCTCCCGTCTGTCATGTACAGCGGCGCCAGCGTCATCGTCTTCTTCGCATCCGCGGCCCTCGCAGATCGTCTCCCCAGGCTCTTCGACCAGGTGAGCACGGACATCGACCGGTTTCTGGGCATCCTGCTCATGATTGCCGGCGTCTTCCTCATCGCCGGAGGATGGCCGCTCGTGAAGGGGGCCCTCACAAGGAGTTCGTTCTGATGCCTCGGCCCCGTGTGCGGCACACGGGTTCTTGAGGCGCCGGACCCGCTCGCGCGCGAGCGCCTGATATACTCGGCCGGTGCGTGCCGCCGATCTCCCCCTGGTCGATGTCACGATCCTGGACCTCACCCGCGTCCTCGCCGGGCCCTACTGCACCCGCTTGCTGAGCGACCTGGGCGCCCGCGTCATCAAGATCGAGCGCCCAGGCGAGGGCGACGAGATGCGGCGCGCCTACCTGCAGCTCGAAGGCAACCGCACGGACCAGAGCACCTATTTCACCCGTGTGAACGCGGGCAAGGAGAGCGTCGCCGTCGACATGTCACGTCCCGACGGCCAGGCCATCATCCGCGACCTGGCGCGCGTGGCCGAGGTGGTGGTGGAGAACTTCATGCCCGGCGTGGTGGCCAGGCTGGGCTGCGACTACGAGACGCTCCGGGCGGTGAAGCCCGACATCATCTACTGCTCCATCTCGGGCTTCGGCCAGACGGGGCCGTGGCGCGCGCGACCCGCGCTCGCCCACACCATCAACGCCATCTCCGGCCTCATGCACCTGGAACAGGGCGAGGAGCCGGCGCCGCGGGCCTCCAACCTGCAGGCTGCCGACGTCCTGGCCGCCACCCATGCCGCCAGCGCGATTCTGGCGGCGATCATCCGGAGAAGTCGCACCGGCAGGGGCGCACACCTCGATGTCTCCATGCTCGAGGCGCTCATCGCCGCCGACAGCGTGACCTATGCCGCCGTGCTCAACGGCGGCGAGGAGCACGGCAACCCGCGCCCCGGCATGGTCGTCGCCCCCATCGGCGACGGCTGCGTGGCCCTGCAGTTCGTGGGCGCCCCGCAGCTCTGGCCCCGCCTGCTGGCCGTCATGGGGCGGCCCGACCTGGATCAGGACCCGCGCTTCGATAGCGACGAGAAGCGGCGTGTCAACTGGGGCGACCTGCGGCAGATCGTCGAGTCGTGGCTCGCGACGTTCCGCACGATGGCGGACGCCCTCAAGGCGCTCTCGGATGCGCGCATCCCGTGCGCACCGGTACTCCGCCCGGCCGAGGTGATCGCCGAACCCCACCTGTCCGAGCGGCAGTTCTTCCCGACGGTGACGCATCCGGCTCGTGGCGCCGTGCGCGTGACGGCCAGCCCCTTCCACCTCGACGGCGTGCCGGTGCATCCCCGGGGGCCCGCGGCCTACCGCGTTGGCGAGCATACGCGGGCGGTGCTCGGCGACCTGCTCGGCTACCCGGCGGAGCGCATCGACCAGTTGCGGCGCTCAGGGGTCGTCGACATCCCGTAGCCGCGCGTCCTGCCAGGACCCGACTCGCAATCCCGGCCCGACCCACCCCGCCCGGTCGATGGCCGGCATGCCTTGGCGGGCCGCTGCAGGGCCGCGTCGATCCGTGCCAGCACCGCCGGCTCGTCCCCGGGGATCCGCCGGTGAAGGAGAACACCTGCGTGGCGCCCGCTCGACCTTGCTCGGAGCCGTGCGTCCGCCACTGGTGGTGCCGGGAGGGGGAATCGAACCCCCACGGGCGTTGCCGCCCAAAGGTTTTTGAGACCTTCGCGTCTGCCAGTTCCGCCACCCCGGCCCGAGCCGCGCCGCCAGTGTAAACGTCAGGCATCGACGGGCACAAGCACTGCTCCCGGCATCCTCCACACGCCCGCCGCGCTGACCGGTCGGAAGCGCCTCGGCATGGGCGTGGCGAGATCCCCTTGACGCGCCCCCGTCGCCGGGTTTACCGTTTGGCTCATGTTCGTGATTCTTCTTGCCTATGGGCCTTGTATCCGGGGAGATCGGGGGCCCCGTCTATCCCATGCTCCAACCGCGTTCCGCCTCCCAGGCCGAGGCGTCTTCTAGCGGGGTGAGCGCACCCCTCGCGCCCTGCTCCATCGCGCAGAGGGGCCTCGAGCACCCCGGGGAAATGCCCTCAGAACGGCCTGCACGGAGAGATCGCGATGCGATCTCTGCTGACCGCCCCGAGGGGTCCGAGTATGCGAAGCGGGTCCCGGAGAGCGACTGGGCCCTGAAGGTTGCGTTCATACCGACAGTAGGACGAGGCATTCCGCCGGAGGAACATACGATGGTGTGTCGCCAGTGCCAGCAGGAGAATCCGCCGAAGGCGAAATTCTGCAACGGCTGCGGGGCCGGGCTCGACTCGGCCTGCCCCGGCTGCGGCCAAGCGAACCCGCCGGCGAGCCGGTTCTGCAACGAGTGCGGCCACCCGCTGGCCGCCGGCGCAGCGCCCCGTGCGGCGGCCCCCGCGCAGCCCGCCGCGGCGGCGCCCCGGTTCGCCTCGCCAGAGGCCTACACCCCGAAGCACCTGGCCGAGAAGATCCTCACCTCCCGGACCGGCCTGGAAGGCGAGCGCAAGCACGTGACGGTGCTCTTCGCCGATCTGAAGGGGTCGATGGAGCTGCTCGCCGATCGCGATCCCGAGGACGCCCGCCGGCTCCTCGATCCGGTGCTCGAGCACATGATGGAGGCGGTCCACCGCTACGAGGGCACCGTCAACCAGGTCATGGGCGACGGCATCATGGCGCTGTTCGGCGCCCCCGTGGCCCACGAGGATCATGCGGTGCGGGCCTGCTACGCGGCGGTCAGGATGCAGGAGTCCGTGAAGCGCTATGCCGAGGAGGTCCACCGCACGATCGGCGTGCCGGTCCACATCCGCGTCGGGCTGAACTCGGGGGAGGTGGTCGTGCGCTCCATCGGCAGCGATCTGCACATGGACTACACGGCCGTCGGCCAGACCACCCACCTGGCGGCTCGCATGGAGCAGATGGCCATGCCCGGCTCGATCCTCATGGCGCCGGACACGCTCCGCCTGGCCGAGGACTACGTGGCCGTGAAGTCCCTCGGGGAGCGGCAGGTGAAAGGGGTCGACCACCCCATCGAGATCTACGAGGTCACGGGCGCCGGGACTGTCCGGTCCCGCATGCAGGCCGCGGCCGCGCGCGGCCTGACCCGCTTCGTCGGGCGCGACATCGAGCTCGAGCAGCTCCGCCAGGCCCTCCAGCGCGCCGGCTCCGGCCACGGGCAAGTCGTGGGCATCGTCGGCGAGGCCGGCGTGGGGAAGTCCCGGCTGTACTGGGAGTTCGTCCACTCCCACCGGACCGAGGGCTGGACGATCGTCGAGAGCGCGTCCGTCTCCTACGGCAAGGCGACGGCCTACCTGCCCACCATCGATCTCCTCCGCTCGTACTTCCAGCTCGAGCCTCGTGACGAGCCGCGCAAGATCCGCGAGAAGGTCACCGGCAAGCTGTTCTCGCTGGATCGCTCCCTCGAGCCCGCCCTGCCCGCCCTGCTCTGGCTCCTCGAGGTGCCGGTGGACGAACCCGAGTGGCAGCACCTCGCCCCGGCCCAGCGCCGCCAGCGGGCGCTGGACGGCGTCAAGGCGCTGCTCCTGCGCGAGAGCCAGGTACAGCCCGTCATCGTGATGTTCGAGGACCTGCACTGGATCGACGCCGAGACCCAGGCCCTGCTCGACGCCCTCGTCGAGAGCGTGCCGACGGCGCGCCTGCTGCTGCTCGTCAACTACCGGCCCGAGTACGAGCACCGGTGGAGCGGGAAGAGCTATTACCGGCAGCTCCGTCTCGACCCGCTGCCCCCGGAGAGCGCCGAGGGGCTGCTCACCGGCCTGCTCGGCGAGGACCCCAGCCTCCGGGCGCTCAAGCCTCTCCTGTTCGAGCGCACCGAGGGCAACCCCTTCTTCCTCGAGGAGAGCGTCAGGTCCCTCGTCGAGACGAAGTTCCTCGCGGGCGAGCGCGGAGCCTATCGCCTCACGAAGGCGCTGGAGGGCCTCCAGATCCCGGCCACCGCGCGGGCGATCCTGGCCTCGCGCATCGACCGCCTCTCCCCGGACGAGAAGCGCCTGCTCCAGGCGGCCTCGGTGATCGGCAAGGACCTGCCCTTCGCGCTGCTCCAGGCCATCTCGGAGGAGAGCGAGGACGGCCTCCGCCACAAGCTCGCGCGGCTGCAGACGGCCGAGTTCCTCTACGAGGCCCGCCTCTTCCCCGATCTCGAGTACACCTTCCGCCACGCCTTGACGCTCGAGGTGACCTACGGCACGCTGCTCCACGACCGCCGGCGGGCGCTCCACGCCGGGATCGTGGAGGCCATCGAGCGCCTCTCTCCCGACCGGCTCGCCGAGGAGGTCGAGCGGCTCGCCCACCACGCCCTGCAGGGTGAGCTCTGGCCCAAGGCCCTGCGCTACCTCCGCCAGGCAGGCAGGAAGGCCAACGCGCGCTGCGCCTTCCGCGAGGCGGCGGCCCACTTCGAGCGGGCCCTGCTGAGCCTCCGGCACCTTCCCGAGGACGCGGACGGGACAGCCAGGGCCATCGACCTGCGCTTCGACCTCCGCAACGCGCTCATCCCGCTGGGCGACCTCGATCCCCTCCTCGACCATCTGCGCGAGGCGGAGCGGCTCGCCCAGACCATCGGCGATCAGCGCCGCCTCGGCCGCGCCTCGTCGCTCCTGAGCAACTTCTTCCAGCTCACGGGGGATCATGCCCTCGCCATGGAATCGGGACGGCGCGCCGAGGCCATCGCCGCTGAGCTCGGCGACCGCAGCCTGGAGGCGGCCGCCAATCTCTACCTGGGTCAGACCTGCTGCGCCATGGGCAACTACCGGCAGGCCGTCGAGATCCTCACCAGGAACGAGGTCGCGCTGGCCGGCGAGGCAGGCGGAGAGCGGCTCAGCGAGGCCGCCTTCCGCTTCATCACCAGCCGCACCTGGTCCGTGTGGTCCCTGGCCGAGCTGGGGCAATTCGCCGACGGGCTCGCCCGCGGCCGGGAGGCGGTCCGGCTGGCCGAGGAGGCCGATCACGCCGGAGCCCTCGTCAGCGCGTACCAGGGCCTCGGGTTCCTCCACGTCAGCCGCGGCGAGGCCGACCAGGCGGCGGCCGTGCTCGGCCGCGGCGTCGATCTCTGCCAGGCCGCCGGCATCCCCGCCATGTTCCCGCTCATGGCCAGCAGCCTGGGCGCCGCCCATCTCCTGGCGGGGCGGGTCGACGAGGGGCTGGCGCTCCTTGAGGAGGCGGTCGCCCAGGGTGCGGCCCGCCGGATGATGGGCTGCCAATCGCTCCGGGTCGCCCAGCTCGGCGAGGGACTCCTCCTTGCCGGCCGACTGGACGACGCCAGCGCGGCCTCGGACCAAGCCCTGGAGCTGGCCCGCGCTCACGAGGAGCGGGGGCACGAGGCGTGGGCGCTGCGGCTCGCCGCCGAGCTGCACTCCCATCCTGACCGCCTCAAGGTCGAGCAGGCCAGGGACCTCTGGCGCGAGGCCCGCGCACTCGCCGATGAACTCGGGATGCGCCCGCTTGTGGCCCGCTGCTATCTCGGGCTCGGAACGCTCTGCCTTCAGACCGGCGAGTGGCGGACGGGCCGCGAGCACCTCACGACGGCCGGGAGGCTGTTCCGAGAGATGGAGATGCGGCTGTGGTCGGAGCGCACGGCGGCGCTGAACGAGCTTGACTAGCGACCGTCGCGCAAGTACCGGCCGTCCTTGACAGGGTCGCTCCGCCACGGGTATGCTGTGCCGCGCGGTGGGGCTGTAGCTCAGCTGGGAGAGCACAAGGCTGGCAGTCTTGGGGTCAGGGGTTCGAGCCCCCTCAGCTCCACCAAATCTTGACGCGGGGTTACGGAGCGATCCGTGACCCCGCGGTTGTGTTCGGCACCCGCTGCTGCCGCGCGAATGGCGTTCACGTCGCTGTCGACGAGCTGGGCCGGCCCTCTACTGTACAGACACATGCTATTATTCGTCTGTACACTGAACGTTCGGCAGGAGGAGGCGGAATGGCCACGAAGGCAGGCGCGCAGACCCGGGTGGGCAGACAGCGCAAGAACTACCGCATCGACACGGCGAAGCTGGAGCGCACGAAACGGATCCTCGGGACCCGCACGGAGACCGAGACGATTCATCGGGCATTGGACCTGGTGGCTGACGAGGCTGCGCTCGCGACGGCCTTGGCGCGCTTTCTCGAGAAAGGGCGCGGGCACATCGAGGACGTCGATGCCCGCCGGTAGATGGCTGGTATTCGACACGAACGTCTACGTGGTCGCGCTGCGGGAGGGGGCAGGCGGTCACGCCTCCGAGCTGCTCGGACGGCTCGTGCCGCGTACGTATCTCGCTGCCGTCGTGTCTGCGGAGCTGCACGCCGGCGCCCTGGACGATGTCGGGCGCGAGGCCGTTCGAGGGCTGGCCGAGCCATTCTTACGGCTGGGCCGCGTGGTGACGCCTGACGCTCGGGCCTGGGATCGGGTGGGCGATGTCCTCGCCGAGGCGTGGCGCCGCCAGCCCCAGCTTCGGGACCGGCTCTCCGCCCTCTGGAATGATGCGCTCATCGCCCTGTCCGCGCGCCAGATCGGCGCGACGGTGGTGACGCAGAACGTGCGCGACTTCGCCCTGCTGCGCCGGTACGCGCGCTTCGAATTCGAGCCCTTTCAAACCTTCGGCCAGCACCCCGCTTGACGGCGAGGGGGGGCGGGTGAAGCGCGGCGCGCCCCGGAACGGTTCAGCGCCTGCGCCGCTTGCCGGCGCGGGCGGACGGGAATTGGGCAGCGAGCCAGGGGCCGGCGCCCGGCGTGGCTCGCCAGAGGTCGCCGAGCATGTCCTCTATGACGGCGGCCTCCTCATGGCTGCCGAGCGCGTAGGCGGCGGGCATCGCGCCCGGCCATGTCTGCTTGCCGAGCAGGTAGCGGGGAGCATGGCGATTGGCGCGCACCGCCCGCCGGAGGTGTTCGTTCGCCGGGACGGCGTCGCCCCCGCGCCGGAAGGCATGGAGCGCCCATGCATAGGCCCATGCCGCGGTCCCCTCGTCATGGAACTGATCGAGGAGCCCCTCCGCCTCGGCGTCACGGCCGGCCTCGAGCAGGACGGGTAGCAGCGAATAGCGGACACCCTGGTTGTCGCCCGGATTCAGCCGGAGGAGATCTCGATAGTGATCCACCGCCGCATCGCGCTCCCCGAGGGCTTGCAGGCTCTGGGCGAGCCCGAAGCGGGCCCGCATGTAGGGGCGCGTGCTGATCATGCTCCAGAAGTGGCCGGTATCCTCGGTGAAGGCGGTAGGGCCCAGCGCCCGCTCGCCGGCCGCCACCCCGCGGGCATAGAGATCGCGGGCGGCCGGTAGCTCCGTCGCCGCCTCCGCCAGGAGCACGTAGGCGTCGGCGCAGTCGGGGGAGACCTCGAGGGCCCGCCGGGCGAGCTGGACGCGCCGGCGGCCGCGAGCCTCCACCGCACGGTAGGCGATCTCCTGCGCGCGCTCGATCGGCGTCGAGGCCGTGGAGGGGATGGCGTCGAGCGCTCCCGAGAACTTCCGCTGGATGCTCGCGTTCAGCTCGTCCGTGCTCTCGAAGGACTCGCCGGCGGTAAAGCGCTGGACCTCGAGCAGCACGCGCTCCATGGCCCGGCGGTCCGGCAGGCCTCCGACTCGCGGCTCGGCGGGAGCATCGAGAGGCCGCAGCAGCTCCGGCAGAGCGAGCGTGATCCGGCGTGGCCCGTCCGCGGCGGGCACGTCACGGCTCCAGCGCCCGCTGTCGATCTCGTCCTCCGTGGCCCGCGCCAGCGCGCGAAGGATGGCCTCGAGCTCGGCCAGCATCGGTCCCTCGGGCCGGCGCAGCTGGCCGTTGGGCCCGAACCATACCGCCACCGGGTACGCCGAGGGCCCGGCCACCGGCAAGGCATGCTCCTCCCACAGATCCACGTCGCCGAAGGGCATCTCGTCGATGGGGCCGAAGAGAACGCTCCACCGCCCGCGAGGCCCGATGAGCGTCTCGGGATCGGGGTCCTCCTGCAGCCGCTCGAGCTCCCGCGGGCTCGCGAAGAACCCCACCCCGAAGACCTGGCCCCCGGCGCCGAGGACGGTAGCGCACGAGAGGCCGCGGTCGACTGCCGGGGCCTCGATGCGGATGATGTCCTCATCGCTCAGGTGGCGCCACAGGGCCGCGTCGAAGAACTCGCGGGCCGCCTCGGCGAACGCCCGCATACGCTCGACGGTCACGCCCCGGGCCCGGAGGGCCTCGGGTGGCAGGGGCTTGCCCTCCGTCATCTCCACCATCTGACCGAGCTTGCCCCGGACGAGCGAGATGTCGTCGACGACGTGAACCTCCAGCTCGGGGTCGCCGACGCCCCGCGCGATCGCCTCGCCCAGGGCCGGGGCGACCACCTCGATCCGGGCCGGGCGCGTCCGGGTGAACCTGAGCCCCAGATCGAGGAACACGTCGAGGGCGAGCCCGGCGTCGGGCGCGCCCTCGGCGAGCTTGACGTTCACCATGTCGGTTTCCCGGCTGACCCACACCGCCCCCCACGGGCGGACGGGAATGTCGCCGGGCGCCCCGATCCACATGGGCATCTTCACGAGCCCGCCCTGCCAGGTCTCGGAGGAGCGCCGCGCGAGTCGCTTGAATCGACCGACCACCAGGGAGGAGATCTCGGCCATCAGCGGGCACGATAGCGTGACCGGCCGCGCCGCGCAAGCCGCTCCCGGCTCAGTCGGCCTCGGGCTCGGAGTCAGGCACGTTCACGACGGGCTCGCTGGGCCGCAAGCCCGGCGGCGAGCCTCCGTAGCTCCTCGGGGAAGATGCGCTTCGCCTTGACGGCGTCGGTGCGCTCGAACGCCTGCTCCTTGATGATCCGGTGTTTCTGCGACCGGGGCAGGTAGACGCGCACTCGATCCCAGTCGGCCTGCGGGATCGTGTCGCGCCCCGTCGCCGCCGTGATCGCCGTCGCGTAGAGGTCCATAAGGTGTGACCTCGCCTGTCACAGCCGGGCGCGATTCTGAGCATGGAAGTAGCGAACCCCGGCACACAAGGAGGCCCCTGATGGCCACGGCCCGATCGAATCTTGAAGCGCTGGCTGACTGGCTCGCCGCGACGGCGAAGAAGATCTTCCTCGAGGACGGCGAGCACGGCACTACCACCCACATCTGGGTCAAGGGTTACCCGCTATTCGTCGGCGTGACGGGGTCCGAGGACGGCAAGGACGCCCTCGGGACCCTCACCGGCATGCACATGTCGGTCGACGAAGACCTGCTGGAGTCCACTCGCGCCAGGCACAAATGGGGGTGAGCTGCCGCCGCACTCGGACATCCTGCTCGAGGATGGCGATTACCGGGATCTCGATTTCGTCATCTGGCATCACCTCGACCTTGTCCCCGCCGACACGGCGCGCCCGCCCGAGCGCGTCCCCCACGGCCAGCCCGAGGAGCGCGCCGCGGTAGCGGTCGATCCCCGGTCTCATGCCTCCCCGGTCGCCAGCCACGCCCGCTTGCCCTCGCGCACCCGCTCGTGGAGCGCGTCCCACTGAGAGCGCGTGAGGTGGAGGAAGCGGAACCGGCCGTTCCGCTCGAGCAGCGGTCGCGGGATCGCCGCGAGCAGCCTGTGGAGCAGGCGGACCCGATGCGCCCGGGCGATGGCATGGATCCGCTGGCCGGGCACGTAGCGGCTGTAGTACACCACGGGCTTCCGCTCGCAGAACGCGAACATGACATCGAGCCAGCCGTAGAGGTGGTCGTCCCCGCTCCGCGGGAGGGCGAGGAGGGGCGTGATCACCCGCGCGTAGAAGCTCTTCGTGTCCGGGGCGGGGAGCCAGGTCGGGGCATCGAGCGAGATCATGGAGAAGTCGCGGCGGCGCAGCGTCACGTGACACGGCTCGTCCTGGAGCACGGCCGGCTCACTCGCCTCGCGGGAGGCGCTGCCGATGCCCTCATAGCTCGGATCCACCCACCCGGCCTTGTCCTTGCCGTCGCCGCCGCCCCGCAGGATGCGCGAATCCTCGCGCGCGCTGATGAAGTCGATGATGCCGTTCGTCACCCGGAGTGGCTCGGCGCCGCCCTCGTGCACGTAGACGGTGCCGTCCTTCCAGTGGCGGAGCGTGGCTCGCACGTCCACGCCGTCGCGAAGCCCCGACACGAACGGGGCCGAGCGCGCCTCGGCGGGATCGCCGACCGTCGCCCGGCCGAGCACATAGCGGACGAAGGCCTCGTACTGCTCCTCTTCGGGCGGGTATGAGACCCATATCCGGGTCTCGCCAGCCTTCCCGGGTGGGACATGCCGGTAGGGCGTGTCGCCCCGGCGTCGCTCCGCCTCGTCCGGCGAGGGAATCGAGATCGTGATCCCCGGCCCCTGGACCAGGAAGGGCTCCACGGTCACCCATCGGCCGTCCAGGCGAAACCCCTGGCGCTTTCCGATGACCTCGAACGTGAGGGCCGGGTGCTGGCGTCCCTTGCGGAAGGCCAGGTCGCGCATCGCCAGCATGTAGAGCGCTCCCGCGTAGCGGTTGCCGATCGTCGCGGAGGCGGCCGTGAGCAGCTCGCCCAGGTCCGGCCGCTCCGACAGCCCCCTCGACGCGGCGAGATTCCGCGCATAGAGCAAGGCCCGCGCGACGTCGATGGCCGTCCCGGCCGGCCCATCGGCCGGCTGCCCGCTGCGCGCCGGTCGGCGAAGAGCTCCCAGGGCCATCCCGCGGACCGCCGCCGTCTCCTCGTACCGGTCAGGGCCACTGGCGTAGTGCGCGACCAGGTACGGGACGCGCCCGGACAGCCTCAGCAGCGCCGACGGCGCCAGCCGCACCCGACGGAAGCGCCGCGCCCGGCTGATGGGGACGCTCGGCGCGGCGAAGTCGCCAGCCTCCAGCCGGCGCACCAGGGCCGTCCAGTGGGCGAGGCCCCCGACCCAGAGCACGCGCTGATGGGCGGCCAGCAGCTCCGACAGCCGTCGCGCCATGTGCGCCTCGCGGGCGAGATCCTCGTCGGGGGGCGCCGGCCCGAGCGCGGCCAGCGCGTCATGCGCCTCCCGAAAGAGACGGCCGACCCGCGGAGCGAACTCGGGGCCGGGAAGAGACAGCCCTCGCTCGCGGCGCGCCCCCGCGGAGACCTCGAGGTCCACCAGGTAGAGCGGCCACCTCGCGCCCCGCGCCAGACGGCAGGCCTCGAGAATCGAGTCGCCCGGCACGAAGGGGAAGAGCATCGGCCCGGACAGCGAGGCCACCGGGCTCGGCCAGCAGGACAGCGCCCAGTCCACCTCATCTTCCGCCGAGGGCCGCAGCTCCACGGCGACGGCCGTCGGATGGAAAGCGGTGACGGCGCGCCGCGCCTCCCGCGCGAAGATCGGGTCGAAGTGGCAGGACGGCACGCCGAGGAGGTTGCCGGCGCGCTCGGCAATCCTCACCGCGCCCTCCCGCCCGCCGGCGCCGTGCCGTCGGGCTTGACGAGGACCTGCTGCGCCGCGCGCCGGAGCGGCTCGCCGAGCCCCGACGCGCGGAGCTTCTGCGCGTACTGGGCCAGCGTGAGCATGTCCCGGATGCTGTCCTTGCGGCCCGCCGCCGCCCGGCGCCTGAGCTCCTCGAACACCCCGCGCAGCAGATCCTCGTCCACCGCCGGGCACTTGAGCCGCAGGATCTCCTCCTGCAACGCCCAGGGCGGCGAGACGATCTCGATCTTCGGCTTGAGCCGGCTCTGGATATAGCCCGGCAGCTCGTACACGCTCGCATCGTCGTTCATCGTCACGCAGAGCCGGAAGTCGGGATGGGCGTGCACCTTGACGGCGGCCAGCGCGCTCTCCACGTAGCGGCGGTCGTCCATGAGCGGGGCCAGCGCCGCCCAGCTCCGCTCCGGCATCCGGTTGCCCTCGTCCAGCAAGAGCACCCCGCCACGGACCATGGCCGTCACCACGCTCGAGGCGCGGTACTCCACGCGCCGGTCGCCCGTGAGCACGGGGGTGATCAGCAGATCCTCGGGGCGCGTGTCCGTCGTGCACTGGAAGATGTAGACCGCGCGGCCCAGCCGGCGCGCCACCGCGCAGCCGAGCGTCGTCTTGCCGAGCCCCGGCTCGCCGATGAGTCGCGGATTGAGCGGCGGCTCCACGGCTGAGAGCCTGAGCCAGGCGGCCTCGAGCTGGCGGGCATAGTCGTGGTAGTCTACCCACTCGCTCTCGTGATCGTCGGCGGCGGCCAGCGTGACCTCCACGCCCTGGATCGTGACCCTGCCCATCGTCATCGGGATCTCCTCTGCCCCCAGTGTCGGCCGCGGGTGTGACAGCGGGGGTCAGAGCAGCTCATCCCCTCACCCAGTGCTCGACCGGCCGGGCGAGGAACTCTCCGATGGCGATACCGTCTCCGCCCACGAGCAGCGTGCGTGCCCCTCCGTGCGCCTCTGCGAAGGCCACGAGCCCGGGCGGGACCTCGCGGGACCGCCCGCTTTTCACCTCGATGGCCGTCAGCGTCCGGCCCGCGCGCGCCACGAACTCCACCTCGCGGTTACGGTCCCGCCAGTAGAAGAGCTTGCACACCCCCGCGGCCGCTGCGTTCGCCAGATGGGCCCCGACCGCCGACTCGACCAGCCGGCCCCACAGCTCCCGGTCGGCACGGGCTTCCTCGAGCGCGAGCCCCATGGGCGCGGTCATGAGGGCGGTGTTCAGCACCTGGAGCTTGGGGCTCGAGCCGCGCTGGCGGACGGCCGCCCCGGCGTACTTCTGGAGCCCCTCGAGCATCCCGGCCGCCGCCAGCAGGTCGAGGTAATGCGCCAGGGTGGTGGTGTTGCCGGCGTCCTGGAGCTGGCCCAGCATCTTGGTGTAGGAGAGGATCTGCCCGGAGTAGCGGCACCCGAGCTCGAAGAGCCGGCGGAGGAGCGCGGGCTTGTCGACCCGCGAGAGCAGCAGCACGTCGCGGGCGATCGTGGTCTCGACCAGCGAATCAAGGACGTAGCGCGCCCAGCGCGACGGCTCGCCGACGAGCGGGGCCGCGCCCGGATAGCCGCCGTGGAAGATATACGTGTCCAGCGACCAGCCGAAGGCCTCCCGCATCTCGGCGAACGACCAGTGCTGAAGCTGCAGCACCTCGAAGCGCCCGGC